>NZ_WMHO01000134.1 GCF_010994245.1 Sandarakinorhabdus rubra | reverse complement strand
GCCGCGCGCTGGGCGTTCCCGGCGGCGTCACCCTCACCGGGCCGGCGCTGTTGTCGGCGCGCACCGTCACCCTGCTGGTGTCGGGTGCGGCGCAGCGGAAGGCGGTCGAAACCGCGCTGAAGCAGGGCGCCGCCAGCCCGTTGCCGATTGGCCGCCTGCTGGCCGAGCTCGATATGGACATCGATATCCACTGGTGCGCCGAATAAGGGCTCAACAAGGGACATGGGGTGGTGTTGGGCGCCATAAATCTGTCATCCGCCACCGCTAGGCCTCAGCCATGCGCGCCCTGCTGTTCCTTGCCCCGCTGCTGATTGCGGCAGCCCCCCTCAAGCCAGCCCCGCCACCCGCCATGCCCCCGCAACCGCCGCTCATCATCGCCCATCGCGGCGCCAGCGCCGAACGGCCCGAACACACGCTGGCCGCCTATGAGCGCGCCATCGAGCAGGGCGCCGATTTCATCGAGCCCGACCTGGTGCCCACGAAGGATCACCAGCTCGTCGCCCGCCACGAGAACGAGATCGGGGGCACCACCGATGTGGCCAGCCGGCCCGAATTCGCGACCCGCAAGACGACGAAGACCATCGACGGCGAGGCCATCACCGGCTGGTTCACCGAGGATTTCACCCTTGCGGAGCTGAAGACACTGCGGGCGCGCGAGCGCCTGCCGCAGCTGCGCCCGGCCAATGCCGCCTTCGATGGCCAGTTCGAGATCCCCACCCTGGCCGAAATCATCGCGCTGGCGAAGTCGGCGTCGGCCCGCACCGGGCGCACCATCGGCATCTACCCCGAAACCAAGCACCCCAGCTATTTCCGTGGGATCGGCCTCGCCATCGAACCGGTGTTGCTGGCCGAACTGGCGAAGGCCGGCTGGACCACGGCGGCGGCGCCGGTGTTCATCCAGAGCTTCGAGGTCGACAATCTGAAGGCGCTCAAGGCCCAGACCGGCGTGCGGCTGATCCAGCTGATGGCCGAAAAGGGCAGCTCTGCCGATGGTCATGACTATCGGCAGATGGCAACACCAGAAGGCCTGAAGCAGGTCGCCCACTATGCCTTCGGGATTGGGCCGGAACGCACGATGGTGATCCCGCGCGACACCTTCGGGAGGCTGGGCCGGCCCACGACGCTGGTTACCGATGCCCATGCCGCCGGGTTGGAGGTGCATCCCTGGACGTTCCGGCCGGAAAATTATTTCCTGCCCGAAGGCCTGAAATCCGGCGCCGATCCGCGCGCCGCCGGCGATGTAGATGCCGAGATCCGCGCCTATCTGGCGACCGGCATCGACGGGCTGTTCAGCGATTCCACCGCCGCCGCGGTGCGGGCGCTCACCGCTCCGGCCAGTCCAGCACGAAATTGATGTGGGCGGCCGCGGTCGGCTTCTCGCGCGATCCTTGCCACGCCTGGGCATGCACGTTGACCACGCGGCGCCCCAGCTTGGTGATGCTGGCAGCGGCGCGGGTTTCCTGGGTGGCGCCCTCGCGCATGAAATCCACCGTCACCGTTACGGGCCGCACGCGCGGCAGCGCCTCGCCCTCCGGCTGAGCGGCGATCACGGTCAGCAGCCCGGCCAGTTCCAGCAGGCCGGAAATGGCGCCGCCGTGCAGCCGCCCCGGCGAGCCGATCAGCGTCTCGTCGAACGGCATGATCAGCTGCAGCTCGTCGTCCACCCGCTCGAAGGCCAGGTCGAGCAGGGCGGCATAGGGCAGCATGTCGAGCCGGCCGGAAGGCTGGCTCAGCAGGCTGGCGAGCGCCGGGTTGGTCATTGCCAGCCGCCCTGCAGCTTGGAGGCCGCAAACATGAAGGTGCCGGCGACATGCGCGATGGGGTCGGCCGGGTCGCCATCATGGGCCAGCCCGCGCACGAAGGCGATCTGACGGGTCATGCGATAACATTCGCCGCGCGCCGTCACGGTGGCCTCGGGCTTGGGGCTGCGCACATAATCGGTGCGCAGGTCGAGCGTGGCGTGCGGTTCGAAGGCGCCGCGCGCCAGCATGGAGGCCATGCCCACGCAGGTGTCCATCAGGGTGATGATCGGGCCAGACGCCCAGATGCCGTGATCGGGATCGACCAGCAAGTGCGGGGCATAGGGCAGTTGCAGCTCCACCCAGCGGTCACCGCTGGCGATGAAGCGCAGGCCCAGCTTCTTGTTGTGCGGCACGCGGCCCACGAACGGGCCCATGAACTGGGCGACCTGTTCGGCAAAGGCGGTCATGCCATTTCCCCCGAAGCCGCCTTGGCCAGCGCGCCAATGCGCCCGATCATCGATGCGAGGCCCTGCGTGCGGTTGGAGGACAGGTGCTTCGACAGGCCCAGCCCGTCCAGCCGCGCCTTTATCTCTGCCGCGTCGATCTCGGCGGGTCGGCGGCCATCGGCCAGCATGAGCACCAGCGCCACCAGGCCCTTGACGATGGCGGCGTCGCTGTCGGCGGCAAAGCGCAGCCGGCCTGCTTCCATGGAGGGGTGCAGCCACACCTGGCTGGCGCAGCCGCGCACCTTGTTGGCGTCGGTCTTCAGCGCAGGCTCCATCGCCGGCAGGGCCTGGCCGAGCGCGATGATCAGCCGATAGCGGTCGTCCCAGTCGTCAAGGGCGTCGAACTCGGCCTCGACATCGTCGAAAGTGGTGATGGCCATGACCGCAGCCCATGGCGGGCGAAGCGGGCTGCGGTCAAGGGGCGTTAGAGGTCGACACCGGCGGCAATGGCTTCCAGCTTGCGGATGCGTTCCTTCAGGTCAGCAAGGTCGATGCGCTGGCCCACGGCGGGCAATTCGGCGCCAGCGGGACGCACGTCCAGCTCGCGCGTCTTCAGCTTGAGCCAGCCAGCCCAGCTCCACGCCGCGAGGCCGCCCAGCATGGCAAGGCCAGCGAGGGTCGCGGTGGAGAGGACCAGGAGAGATTCAACCGGGGGCATGGCAGTCTCCTTTCTTATTGATCTTTCAGGGATTCGATTTCGTCCGACAGGCGCTTGGCCGGATCGGTGGCCAGACGTTCGAGGACCCGGATGCGCTCGTTGAGGCGGCTCACCTCGCTGAGCAGCTTCTGCTTCTCCGCATCGGTACCGGCGTCGCGGCCGCCCGGCAGGCGGTGCATGGCGCGATAGCGTTCGCGCAGCACCCGGCCGACGGTGACGATCGCAACGATCAGCACCACCATCGTGAAGACGTTCATCTGTCTATTCCCCGTTGCCGGCCCGATGGGGGTGGGGCCGGGCAGTCATGGTCAATTCAACTGCTTGGCGGCCAGCGCGTCGATTTCGGCCGCCAGCCGGCTGGGTTGGTCGGTGGCGATACGTTCCAGCACCGCCATGCGGTCCTTCAGGCTGCCCAGTTCGGCGCGCAGCTGGGCGTTCTCCTGGCTCAGCAGCCTGATGCGCTCCATCGCCTCGCCACCACCGTTGGGATAGAGCGGCTTGCCCCAGCTGTTTTCCAGCGGGTAGCCGTTCTTCACCTTCAGCCAGGTGGTGGCGACCCAGCCGAGCACGCTGGCCACGCCGACCGTGGCGATCACTGGGGCGAGAATGTCGATGATGACGGGTTCAATGGCCATCGGGAGTGTCCTTGCAGGGTGGGCGCATCAGCGCAGCTTCTCGATCTCGTCGGCCAGCTGGCGGCTCTCGCTGGTGAGATGATATTCGAGGTCGCGCAGCCGGCGGTCGGCATCGCGGAACTGGGCGTTGATGTCGCGCAGCGTGCGCTTGGGCGCCACCCGCACATCGCGCCAGAAGGCCTGGCGGTCGGGGCTGGCATCATAGAGCGCGGCCGGCTTGTCGTTGGCGATCCAGGCGATGACGAGATAGGCCAGGATGCCCGAGCCGGAGCCCAGCACGGTGCCAAGCGCGAAGCCGATGCGCACCAGCGTGACGTCCCAGCCGAAATAGTCGGCGATGCCGGCGCAGACGCCCATGAACTTGCCGTTGCGCTTGTCGAGGTAGAAGCGTGAGGGTTTGGCAGACATCGGGGAATTTCCCTGTTGGGCGACCGTGACGAGCGGTGCGCCGGTGATGGGTTCAGTTGGCGAGCAGGCCGATCACCAGATAGACGATGATGGCGGAGCCGAAGCCGAACAGCGTGGCCAGCACGAAGGCGATGCGCACCAGCGTGACATCCCAGCCGAACCGGTTGGCAATCCCGGCGCAGACGCCCATCAGCTTGCCGTTGGACTTGTCGAGGGTGAGAGCGCGGCTCATGGATATTCTCCTATGCTTGCAGGTCAGCGCAGCAGCTTACGCTGTTCGGACAGGTCGGTGATGCGGCTGTCCTTCCAGTTGGGGTTCTCGGCGGCGACGATGCGCTCCACCGTCTCGATGCGCTGATCGAGCCGGCGGGCCAGATCGTGCAGCTCCTCGAGCAGGGCTTCGTCCTGCTGGCTGATGCCGGTCTGGCTCTTCCACTTGGTGAGATAGTGGAGGATCATGCCGGGCAAGGCCACGAACAGCATGCCGACAATGGCGATGGGCAGAATGATGCCATCCATGGCGTTATCCTTCCGTCTTGCCGAGGCGGGCCTTCATGGCTTCCAGCTCGGCATCCACTTCGTCGTTGGTCTGCAGCGCGGCGAACTCGTCCGCCAGGCTGCGCGTTTCGCCCGGACCGCCCAGCGCCAGTGCGTCGGCGCGGCCCTCGGCCATGTCGGCGCGGCGTTCCAGCACCTCGAAGCGGGCGAAGGCATCCTCCACGCGGGGTCCGCGGATCATCTCGCGCAGCTTGGAGCGCTGGGTGGCGCTCTCGATGCGGTTCAAGAGCGCGTTCTGGCGGGTGCGGGCCTCGCGCAGCTTGGCCTCCAGCTTGGCGATGTCGGCCTCGTTGAGGGCGAGTGTCTCGTTCAACAGGTCGATCTCGGCCTGGGTGGTATCGATGAAGGCCTTGGCCTTGTTCTTCTCCACCAGCGCCGCCTTGGCGAGGTCCTCGCGGCCCTTCGACAGGGCGAGTTCTGCCTTGTCCTGCCAGTCGGTCATGGCCTGGTTGGCCTTGACCATGGCGCGCTTCATTTCCTTCTGATCGGCGATGGTGCGGGCCGCGGACGCGCGCACCTCCACCAGCGTTTCCTCCATCTCCATGATGATCATGCGGATCATCTTGGCCGGGTCTTCGGCCCGATCGAGAAGGTCGGTCACGTTGGCGGCGATGATGTCGCGGGTTCGCGAGAAAATGCCCATCTTGCGTGTCTCCAGCAGTTCGAAGGTGGCGGTCAGCAGCGGTGTGGCCGGGGCCGGTTCCAGAGGGGGGCGACTCAAGGGAACCAGGGCCCCGGCCGACGTGTCGTGGATCACGCCACGATAACGCTGTTGGCCGCCGGCGTCACCAGCGCCGGGCCGGTGGCGGCGGCGATGAAGGTGAAGCCGATCAGCAGGGCGGCAACGGTGCTCAGCAGGGTGTGGGCGAAGCGGAAGTTGGTGGCAGTCATGGTCTCTCTCCTGTTGCGGTGGCGGCGACTGGCCGCTCATGCCATCTACATTGCAGGGGTCGTGCCAAGTGCCGTGCTGGAACCAAGTGCCTGAAAAAGCACGACACATGCTGGCTTACATTTTTTGACCTTGGGCAGGGATTGCCAAAGTTTGGGAAAATGTGCCAACTCCTTGCATGGCCGCTCCTGCCCAGCTCATTGGCAGCTCGACGAGCTTCCTCGACGCGGTCGAGCGCGCGTCCGCGGCTGCCGCCCTCAACCGCCCGGTGCTGGTGATCGGGGAGCGCGGTACCGGCAAGGAACTGATTGCCGATCGCCTGCACCGCCTCAGCCCGCGCTGGTCGCAGCCGCTGGTCAGCCTCAACTGCGCGGCGCTGCCGGAAAACCTGATCGATGCCGAACTGTTCGGTTATGAGGCCGGCGCCTTCACCGGTGCAACCCGCGCCCGCGCCGGCCGCTTCGAGGATGCCGATGGCGGCACCCTGTTCCTGGACGAGATCGGCACGCTGTCGCCGCCGGCGCAGGAGCGGCTGCTGCGGGTGGTGGAGTATGGCGAACTGACCCGGCTGGGCTCCAACAAGGTCATCGCCGTCGATGTCCGGCTGGTCGGCGCCACCAACGAGGATCTGCCGGCGCTGGTGGCGAAGGGCCGCTTCCGGGCCGACCTGCTCGACCGGCTGAGCTTCGAGGTCATCACTTTGCCGCCCTTGCGCGAACGTGCCGAGGATATCGAGGTGCTGGCGACGCATTTTGCCCGCCGCATGGCCGCCGAACTGGGCTGGCCGCGCTTTCCGGGCTTTGCACCGCGCGTGCTGGAACAGCTGGCGAGCTGGCACTGGCCGGGCAATGTCCGCGAGTTGAAGAATGTCGTGGAGCGCGCCCTCTATCGCTGGGGCGATGCCGACCGGCCGGTGGGGCAGCTGGTGATCGACCCGTTCGAATCGCCGTGGCGGCCGCACGGCGGCACCGCCATCAGCCCGGTGACGGAGGCCAGCGAGATGCCGCCACCATCACGCCCGCCCCTGAAGATCGACGGGGTGAGCGATCTGCGTTCAGCCGTCGCCGCCTACGAGAAGCAGTTGCTGGAAGCCGCGCTGGAGCGCCACCGCCACAACCAGCGCCGCACCGCCAGCGCCCTGGGGCTCAGTTATGACCAGTTGCGCCATGCCCTGAAGCGGCATGGCCTGCTGGGGGAATGATCAGTCCAGCTTCAGCCCATGCCGGGCGAGCAGCGGCGCCTGGGCCATGGTGAAGATGAAGATGGCGGCGGTCACGCCCCACACCTTGAAGCTGAGCCAGTCGTCGTAACTCAGCAGCCGCCGCGCCGCCTCGTTGGCGAACAGCAGCGCGATGAACAGCAGTGCCCAGTTGCGGGTGAGCAGCTTCCATCCGCGTGTCGTAAGGCCGGGCAGCGCGTCTTCCATCACGATCTGCAGGGTCGGCCGGCCGGTGGCCAGCCCGCCCAGCAGCAGGGCAGCGAACACGCCATAGATGATCGTGGGTTTGAGCTGGATGAAGGCCTTGTCCTGCAGCCAGATGGTCAGGCCGCCGAACAGCACAACGATCACTGTGGTGAAGATCATCGCCGGCGGCAGGTGGCGGGTCTTGGCCCAGTGCCACAGCGCGGCAGCGAGGCTGGCCACCACGAACACGCCAGTGCCGATCACCGCGCTGGCCACCTCCGCGTCTTTCAGGCCGGGCAGGGCGCCGCGCTCGAACAGCGCCTTGCCGGCCTTGCTGGCGGCAAAGAACAGGATCAGAGGCCCGAGGTTGATCGCCATGCGGGCGCCGGTGGAAAGCTGCGGGCGGGTGGCCATGATGCGCCCCCATAGCGCGGGCGGGCGCCTGCGTCACCAGCCGGCACGGGGTTGGGGGGTGACGCGGCCGGCCCAAGCCATTAAGCCGCAAGGCGTGAGCGGGGCGCTTGTCATCGAGGATCTGGCCTGCCGGCGCGGGCAGCGGCTGCTGTTCGAAGGCGTGCGCGCGCGGGTGGAGCCGGGCGGCGCACTGCTGCTGGTGGGGCCTAATGGCGCCGGCAAATCCTCCCTGCTGCGGCTGCTGGCCGG
>NZ_WMHO01000133.1 GCF_010994245.1 Sandarakinorhabdus rubra | reverse complement strand
GGGCCGCAGCAGGCGTGGGGGCAGGCGCTGGCGGCGGTGCAGCCGGTGCCTCGCCGGGCCGGTGCAGCACGCGGGCGCGCTTCACCTCCACCACGACCTGCTTGGAGCGGCCATGGCTGAAGGTCTGCTTGACCTTGCCCACCTCCACCGACTTGTTCAGGCCGAGGGGGGCACGCATGCCAAGCTTGGGTTTGTTGTCGTCACTCATTGCAGCGCCTAATGCCTCTCGCTGGCCGCCGGGGCAACAACTGTTGCAGCCCCCGGCCCGGTTAAATTCGTCTCAGCCAGCGCAAGGCCAGCCTGGGCAAACCCGGCCAGCCGCGCCAGATCGGCCGCGATGCGCGTCGCCGCCCCGGCATCGGTCACGCCGATGTGCACCACATTGTCCCGCCCCAGCGCCGCCGACAGCGCATCGCGCCCGAACGGCAGGCGCTGGTGGGCGATGGCCGCGTCCAGGCTCTCCCCCACCGCGCGGGCCATGCCGTCCATCCGGTCGGCGCCGTCGGGCCGGGCATCGCCGGCATGCAGCAGCATCCGCACCTTGCCCCTGCTAAGCTGCTCACGCACCCGGTCTGCCCCGAAGATGAGGTTGCCGGCGCGGTTTTCCAACCCCAGCCGGCCCAGCAGCCGCTGCGTCAGCGCCGCTTCGATGCGATCGGCCAGATCATCGGCGAGGCGGATCGCATTGCTCTTCAAGGCCCGCGCCAGCGCGCCCTGCAGCCGCTTTCGCGCCGCCACCGTCTCGAACAGGGCACGATCGGCGCTGATCCAGCCGCCGCGGCCGGGCAGCTTGCCGGCCAGGTCGGGCACGATGCCGCCATCGGGCGCCAGCGCCAGCCGGATCAGGCCGGTGCGGGGCATGGCTTCGCCGGTCAGGAGGCAGCGGCGCTGGCTTTCCCCGGCGCTCGCTTTGGGGCTCTCCTTCCGGTTGTCCGGTGCTGCCGGCTTCAGGCGATCATTGTGCTCCATCCGCTGATGCGTCCTCCTCATCAGCGAACCCCGAAGCCGCAGGCGTTTCTTCTGCGAACCAATGCGCACGCGCCGCCATGATGATGCGGTTGCCATCATCATCCGACAGGCCGAAGTCCTTCAGGATGCCGCCGCGGCCCACCAGCTCGTCGGTGGCGAGATCGCCCAGGTCATCCAGAGTCTTGATGCCCTTCTTGCCCAGCACCACCAGCATGGCCTCGGTCAGGCCCTCGATGGCGGCGACATCATCCTCGACGCCCAGCGCCCGGCGCTCCTCGCGGGCGGCGGCCTCGCGGCGCTCCAGCGCCTCGATGGCGCGGTTCTGCAGCTCGGTGGCGAGATCATCGTCGAAGCCCTCGATGCTGGCCAGTTCGGCCAGCTCGACGTAGGCGACCTCTTCCAGCTCGGAGAAGCCTTCGGCCACCAGCAGCTGGGCCAGGGTTTCATCGACATCCAGTTCGTTCTGGAACAGCTCGGACTTCTCGACGAATTCCTTCTGGCGGCGCTCGCTCTCGTCGGCCTCCGTCATGATGTCGATCTGCTTCCCGGTCAGCGCCGAGGCCAGACGCACGTTCTGGCCGCGACGGCCGATAGCGAGGGACAGCTGGTCATCGGGCACCACCACGTCGATGCGGCCGTCTTCCTCGTCCAGCACAACCTTGCTGACTTCCGCCGGCTGCAGCGCGTTGACCACGAAGGTGGCGGTGTCGGGCGACCAGGGGATGATATCGATCTTCTCGCCCTGCAGCTCCTGCACCACCGCCTGCACGCGGCTGCCCTTCATGCCGACGCAGGCGCCAACGGGGTCGATGCTCGAATCATTGCTGATCACGCCGATCTTGGCGCGGCTGCCCGGATCGCGGGCGACGGCCTTGATCTCGATGATGCCGTCATAGATTTCCGGAACTTCCTGGGCGAACAGCTTCTTCATGTAGTCGCCATGGGCGCGGGACAGGAAGATCTGGGGCCCGCGCGGCTCGCGGCGCACGGACAGGATCAGGCTGCGCACCCGGTCACCGGGCTTCAGCACCTCGCGCGGGATCTGCTGGTCGCGGCGGATGACGCCTTCGGCTTTGCCCAGATCGACCACCACGTGCCCGAACTCGGCACGCTTGACGACGCCGGTGATGATCTCGCCCTGGCGGTCCTTGAACTCCTCGAACTGGCGCTCGCGTTCGGCATCGCGCACCTTCTGGACGATCACCTGCTTGGCGCCCTGGGCGGCGATGCGCCCGAATTCAACCGGAGGCAGCGGATCGACGACAAAGCTGCCCAGTTCGGCCGCCTTGTCCTTCTTCAGCGCGTCCTTCAGGCTGATCTGCTTGAAGAAATCCTCCGGCTCCTCAACCACTTCCAGCACTCGCCACAGCCGCGTCTCGCCGGACTTGGGGTCGATCTTGGCGCGGATGTCGTTCTCCGCGCCATAGCGGGCGCGGGCGGCACGCTGGATGGCGTCTTCCATCGCCTCGATCACGATGCCGCGATCGATCGACTTCTCGCGTGCCACGGCATCGGCGATGGCCAGCAGCTCGGCACGGTTGGCAGTGAGGGCGGTTGCCATGTCAGTCCTCCGCAATGTCGGAATCAGGGGTTTCGTTGTCGTTGTGGGCTGTAGCGCCCGTCTCGATGATCTCGTCGGCGCCGCTGGCATCCAGTGGCCGCGAGGCGGCGATCAGCCGGTCAGTCAGCACCAGCTTGGCGCCCTTGATGCTGGCCAGCGGCAGGCGCAGCGTCTGGCCGTCGCGGCCCGTCACCAGGGCATCGGCGCCATCAAGGCCGGCGATGTCGCCGTGCACCCGCGCGCGGCCGTCCACCTTGGGCTCCAGTGACAGCCGCACCTCGTGCCCGGTCCAGCGCTGCCAGTCGGCGGGGCGGGTCAAGGGCCGGTCGATGCCGGGCGAGGACACTTCCAGCGCATATTCGCTCGCAATCGGATCGGCCTCATCCAGCGGCTGGTCAAGCGCTCGCGACAGCGCCGCGCACTGGTCCAGCGTCAACTGGCCGGTTTCCGGATCCTCGGCCATCACCTGCAGCGTCAGGCTGCCGGGCTGGCCGTTCAGGCGGACGCGCACCAGGTCAAGCCCCATCGCCGCCACCACGGGGGCAATGATGGCATCCAGGCGGGCATCAAGATCAGTCGCGGTCAAGCCGGGTCCTCAAGATCGTCCGTTGCAACACGGGTCCGCCGGCCAAGCGGGTCTGGCGCCGCGGGGCGGAGCCTCGCAGCCTGCAAACCATCAGCCATGCAGGAATGCGGCGCATATACGCCGGTCACGGAACGGCAGCAAGGAAAAAGGGTGCGGCGCGGCGCCCCAGAAGCGAGAGTCGTCCCGCGCGGGCCTTAACAAGACTGCCTTGCTCCCCTATAGGCGGCAGGGTCATTCAACTTCGGGGCATTTCACCATGGCTGCGGTTCTCGGCAAACTTTCCAATGCGCTTCTCATCGGCCTGGCGCTGCTGGTGCTGGCCATCGTCGGCTTCCATGGCGGCTTCATCGGCAGCGACGCCGGCGCCTGGACCCAGGGCTTCCTGCGGGTGGTGCATGTGTGGGCCGGCATCCTGTGGATCGGCCTGCTCTATTATTTCAACTTCGTGCAGATCCCCACCATGCCGGCGGTGCCGGCCGAGCTGAAGCCGGGCGTCACCAAGTATATCGCCCCCAAGGCCCTGCTCTATTTCCGCCACGGCTCGCTGCTCACGCTGATCGCCGGCCTCGGGCTGGCCGGCGGTTACCTGGTCGAAGCGCTCACCTTTGCCGAAGGCTACCGGGTGATCGGCATGGGCATGTGGCTGGGCATCATCATGGCCTTCAACGTGTGGTTCCTGATCTGGCCGAACCAGAAGATCGCGCTGGGCATTGTCGAGGCTGATGCCGATGCCAAGGCCAAGGCGGCCAAGACCGCGATGATCTTCAGCCGCACCAACTTCGTGCTGTCGTTCCCGATGCTCTATGGCATGATCGGCCACGGCCACATCTCGCCGGTCTGATCCGTCGGTCGGAGCCGGCGCCCTAAACGGGGCGCGGCTCGGCCAGCCCGGCATCGGGCGCACAGTCCGGCAGTTCGGCATAGTGCGCCCGGCGGCCGTTGCGGCTGATCCACACCCGCAGCGAGGCATATTCCGGGCAGGGGCGATAGCGCCAGCGGAACTCCCAGCCGTCTGCCCATTGCTGACCCTCGCGCGCCTGGAACAGGGCGCCAGGCTGGCCGCTGCGCTGGCGATATTCGCGCGCCAGCCGATCGGCCAGCGCCGCGGCCGCCTGCGGCGCAATCGGCGGATCATAGAATTGCAGGGCCGCGGTCCCGGCAGCGATGAACACGGCGATGAGCAGCAGGATGCGGCGGCGGGTCACGCAAGGTTTGTGCAACAGTCCCGCCGGCCATGCAAATGGCGCCGTCGCGGCAAGATGATGCCCTCAGGGGATGCTGACCGCGACGGGCATGGCCGTTGACAGCATGGGGGGCATCCAGTAGTGGCCCGCCTTCGCGTGGGCCGGGATCGCCTGATTCTGGCCCGTGACCATTTGAAACCTCAATTCAAGGCTCCAAGTCATGTTCGCAGTGGTGCGCACCGGCGGCAAGCAATACCGGGTCGCAGACGGTGACAAGATCATCGTCGAAAAGATCGAAGGGGATGCCGGCAGCGCCGTCACCCTGGAAACGCTGATGACCGGCGAAGGCGCCGCCGTGAAGACCGGCGGCAGCGTGACCGCCGAGATCGTCGCCCAGACCAAGGGCGACAAGGTGGTCGTGTTCAAGAAGCGCCGTCGCCACAATTATCGCCGCAAGAACGGCCACCGCCAGCAGCTGACGGTGCTCAAGATCACCTCGGTTGCCTGACGCACCGGTCGCCTGAGAAGGATATCCCACCATGGCTCACAAGAAGGCAGGCGGCTCGTCGAAGAACGGGCGCGATTCGGAAAGCAAGCGGCTTGGCGTGAAGCGCTTCGGCGGCCAGGCCGTGAACGCCGGCACCATCATCGTCCGTCAGCGTGGCACCCCCACGCACGCCGGCCGCAATGTCGGCATCGGCAAGGATCACACGCTTTATGCGCTGGCCACCGGCAAGGTGGTGTTCCACACCGGCAAGCTGGGTCGCAAGTATGTCTCCGTCGATCCGGTCGTGGAACCGCTGGCGGCTGAATAAGCCCGGCTCCACACCCGCGTTTTGAAAAGGGGAGCTGGGCGACCGGCTCCCCTTTTTGTTTCAAGGTCCCATCATGCAGTTTCTCGACCAGGCCAAGATCTTCATCGCGTCCGGCGCCGGCGGCGACGGCGCGGTGTCGTTCCGGCGCGAGAAATATGTGGAGTTCGGCGGACCCGACGGCGGCGACGGCGGCAAGGGTGGCGACATCATCTTCGAATGTGTCGACGGCCTCAACACGCTGATCGACTTTCGCTATGCGCAGCATTTCAAGGCCAGGCGCGGCGCCCACGGAATGGGCCGCAACCGCAGCGGCCCGGGCGGCGAGGACCTGCTGATCAAGGTGCCGGTGGGCACCCAGATCCTGGCCGATGACGAAGATCGCACGCTGATCGTCGACATGACGCGGGTGGGCCAGCGCGCCATCCTGTTGAAGGGTGGCGACGGCGGCAAGGGCAACGACCATTACAAGTCCAGCACCAACCGGGCGCCGCGCCAGTTCCAGCCCGGCTTTCCCGGCCGCGAGATGTGGGTGTGGCTGCGCCTCAAGCTGCTCGCCGATGTGGGCTTGGTGGGGCAACCGAATGCCGGCAAGTCCAGCTTCATCAACGCGGTGTCCAACACCAAGGCGAAGGTCGGCAACTATGCCTTCACCACGCTGAAGCCGCAGCTCGGCGTCGTTGCCCACAAGGGCCAGGAACTGGTGATGGCCGATATCCCCGGCCTCATCGCGGGCGCCGCCGAAGGCGTCGGCATCGGGGACCGGTTCCTCGGCCACATCGAACGCTGCCGCGTGCTGCTGCACCTCGTCGACGCCAGCCAGACCGGCCCGGTGGAGATCTGGCGCACGGTGCGCGATGAACTGTCGGCCTATGGCGGTGGGCTTGATGCCAAGCCGGAAATCCTCGCACTGTCGAAGTGCGACCTCGTCAGCCCGCAGGCGCTGGCGGCCAAGAAGCGCGCGCTGGAACAGGCCAGCGGGCAGCAGGTTCACACCATCAGCGCCGCGACCCGGGCCGGTATCGATCCCGTGCTCGACAAGCTGATGGAGATCGCCGGCCGCGCCCAGGCCATGAAGACCGCCGGCAACCGCGGGGACAGTGCATGGTCGCCGCTCTGAACCCTGTGATCCCGGCTGCTGCCTTCGATCCGGGCGTCTGTCCGCGGCTGGTGGTGAAGATCGGCTCGTCGCTGCTGGTCGATGCCGCTGGGGCGGTGCGCACCGGCTGGCTGGCTGGTGTCGTCGCCGATCTCGCCGAGCGCCGCGCTGCGGGGCAGGAGATTGTCATCGTCTCGTCCGGTGCCATCGCGCTGGGCGCCCGCCGGCTCGGGCTGGAAAAGGGCGGCCGCGCCAGCCTGGAGGACGCGCAGGCCGCCGCCGCCGTGGGCCAGGTGGCATTGGCCGGCGTGTGGGAACAGTTGCTGGGCCAGGCCGGGCTGACCGCCGCCCAGCTGCTGCTCACCCTGGGCGACCTTGAAGACCGGCGGCGCTATCTCAACGTCGCGGCCACCATCGCCCGCCTGCTCGACCTGAAGGCGGTGCCGGTGCTGAACGAGAATGACACGGTGGCCACTGCCGAGATCCGCTTTGGCGACAATGATCGGCTGGCGGCGCGCGCAGCGCAGGCGGCCGGCGCCAGTGGCGTCATCCTGCTCTCGGACGTCGATGGCCTCTACACCGCCAATCCGGCCAGCGATCCCACCGCCCGGCGACTGCCGGTGGTGGAGGCGCTGACGCCCGAGGTGATGGCGATGGCCACCGGTGAAACGCGCTCCGGCATGGGATCGGGCGGCATGGCGGCCAAGCTGCTGGCGGCGCGCATGGCCGGCGCGGCGGGCATTGCGCTGGCCATCTGCGACGGGCGGGTGGAGCGGCCGTTGTCGCACTTCGCCAATGCCGGCGGCGGCACGTTGTTCCTGCCGCCGCGCGCCGCCAAGGGCCGCAAGGCCTGGCTGGCGGGGCGGCTGACTGTCAATGGCACGTTGACGGTAGACGCCGGCGCGGCGGCGGCCCTGAAGCGCGGCGCCTCGCTGCTGGCGGCTGGTGTGCGGGCGGTGGAGGGCCGCTTCAAGCGCGGCGACGTGGTCGCCATCCACGGCCCGGCCGGGGAATTGCTGGGCCGCGGGCTGGCCGGTTATGATGCCGATGATGCCCGCGCCATCATGGGCCTGCGCAACGAAGCGCAAGCCGCAGTGCTGGGCTATGCCCCCCGCGCTGCCCTCGTTCATGCCGATCATCTGGTGCTGATATGACAATGATCACCGACATGGCCCGCGCGGCGCGGGCTGCCCTGCCGGCGCTGGCCGCCGCGCCCACCGAACAGAAGGCCAGTGCCATCCGCACTGCCGCCGC
>NZ_WMHO01000132.1 GCF_010994245.1 Sandarakinorhabdus rubra | reverse complement strand
CTCCGGAGCGGGAACGCACCCAGGCCGGCGCCGAGCTGATCGGCAGCGACGGCCCGGCAGCGGCCGCCGAAGTGCTGGGGCTGGCGGTGGAAGCGCTGGCCACCGCCGGTGTGACGGCCCTGTCGGTCGACCTCACCATGCCCACGCTGGTTGCCGATCTGGCCGCCGCCGGCTGGTCGCTGGGCGGGGCGACGCTGGCTGAGGTGCAGGCCTGGCTCGACGGCAAGGATGTCGGCGCCCTGCGTGCCGCCGGCGCCCACGGCTTTGTGCCCCTGATCGCCGCAGCCGGCCCGGTGGAGCAAGCACTCGCCGCATTGCGCCAGCTCGATCTGCCCGATGCCGTGCTCGACAGGCTGGACGCCATTGCGGCGCTGGCTGCTGGCTTGCAGGGCGTGGCTGTCACGCTCGATCCCACCGAGCGCCACGGCTTTGAATATCAGACCTGGCTGGGCTTCTCACTGTTCGGCGCCGGCCTGATGGCCGAGCTTGGCCGGGGTGGTGCCTATCTGGTGACGCACGGCGATGGCCGACCGGAACCGGCGGTGGGCTTTTCCCTCTATGTCGATGGCCTTGTCGATCTTGGCCTGGGTCAGGAAGCCCGGCGCCGGGTGCTGCTGCCGCCGGGCACGCCGGCCAGCGTCGGCGCACGGCTGCGCGGCGACGGCTGGATCACGGTCACCGCGCTCGACGCCGGTACGGCACCGGCAGCGCTGGGCTGCAGCCATGTCTGGACCGGGACAGAGATCAGCCCGGCATGACCTGGACGCTCAGCTTCTGGTGCAACCGCGCCGAGGCCGAGGCGCTGCCCGACCTTGCTGACATCCTGCCGCTGGACGAGCCGCCGACGCTGAACGCCGAGGAGCCCGACCCGGCCCGGCCGGATGAATGGCTGGTGACGGCCTATTTCGCCGACTGGCCAGATAATACCACCGTGGCGCAGATCACCGGCCTGTTCACCTCCGCCCGCGACATCGCCGTGACGCCGCTGCCCGAGGCGGACTGGACCACCCTCTCACAGCGCGGCCTGGCGCCGGTGCGGGCCGGACGCTTTGTCGTACACACTGCCGATCACAGGCAAGCCGCGCGGACCGGCGATTGGGGCCTTGCCATCGAGGCTGGCCTCGCCTTCGGCACCGGCCAGCATGCCACCACGCACGGGTGCCTGAAGGCGCTGGCGCGGCTGGGCAAGCGGCGGCGTTTTGGCCGCATTGCCGATCTCGGCACCGGCACCGGCGTGCTGGCGATGGCGGCACTGAGGGCCAATCGGTCGGCGCAGGTGATCGCCAGCGACATCGATCCGGTGGCGATTGATGTGGCGCGCGAGAATCTGCGGCGCAACCAGCTTGCCCATGGTTCATGCGCTGGGCGCATTGCAACGGCCGTCGCGCCGGGGCTTTCCGCCCCGGCGCTCCGGCAGATGGCACCTTATGACCTGGTGCTGGCCAACATCCTTGCACCGCCGCTGATCGCGCTGGCGCGCGATGTCTCGGCTGCGATGGCGCCCGGCGGCGTGCTGGTGATGGCCGGATTGCTGCATCACCAGCAACGCGCCGTGGCCAACGCCTATCGCCGGCACACGCTGGTGCCGGTCTGGCCGATGGACCGGCAGGCCGAGTGGCCGTGCCTGGTGCTGGTGAAGAAGGGCGGCTAACCCCCTGTTCGCAGGCGCCTTAGAGCGCGTGGAACAGGCGGTTTTCCACCGCGGCCGGCGTGAGCATCACGCGGGGCCGACGGCGCAGGGGCTTCATCGGGGCCGGGGCTTCGCCGGCCGGGACAGCGCGCACCTGCGGTTCATATTCGGTCTGGATGACCTTCATGGTCGCGCTCCTTGTTAAATCAACTGGGCGAATTCCCGGCTGACAGGAGCTGTAATAGGTGCATCACACGCCTATGTGCAGTGCAGCAATTTCCGCATCAGCCATGCATTCAGCGCATGGATTACAACCAATCAGGACTCAGTTTTCGGCTTGGCCGGCGGATGATGCAGCGCCCCGGCATCGAGGTGCGGCGGCGGCATGGCGGCGGGCAGGCCGCCCGGACCACCGTGCAGCGCGTGGAAGGGGCGCGCATCGACGCTGACGGGCGTCAGTTCGACATGGAACGGCGGCTCGGTATCCGGCGAATGTCTCGGGGCATCCAAGGGGGACCGAGGTTCGTTGGAAACGCTGGTCATGATCACACTCCTGCCTGGTCATCGGGGATGATACCCGGCTGCCAGCAGCGTGGCTGATCGGTCGCAGGCCGATGCGCGCAATGGCAGACTCGACGACAGCGTCGTGATCCTAGCACAAATCGGAAACAGTCAGGACAAACTTTGCATTTCGGCGACAAGCGCCAACCAGCCCGCCTCGTCCACCACCGGTACGCCCAGCGCCTGCGCCTTGGCCAGCTTGGATCCCGCCCCCGGCCCGGCGACCAGCAGGCTGGTCCTCGCCGATACGCTGCCCGCCGTCCTCGCGCCCAGCGCCTGCGCCTGGGCTTCGGCCTCCTCGCGGGTAGATTGTTCAAGGGCGCCGCTGAACACGATGGTCTTGCCGGCCAAGCCGGTCTGCTGCACCGGCGGCAGCGGCGCTGGCGTCACCTCGCCCAGCAGGTCGGCCAGCGTGGCGCGGTTGTGCGGCTCGGCAAAGAAATCCACCAGCGCCTGGGCCACCACCTTGCCGATGCCATTGACCGCGGTCAGCCGCGCGATGGCATCGTCGGCCTGCACCGCCTCGGCCAGCGCCCCGGCGCTGCCGAAGGCGCGCGCGAGGTCCCGCGCCGTCACCTCGCCGACATGGCGGATGCCCAGCGCGAACAGGAAGCGGTCAAGGCTGACGCTGCGCCGCTCCTCGATGGCGCCGAGCAGCTTGTCGACCGACTTTTCCTTGAAGCCGGGCAGCGCCAGCAGGTCATCACGCCGGTGCGCCAGGCGGAAGATATCGCCCGGCCCCTCGATCAGCCCCTCGGCGGCGAACTGCTCCAGCCGTTCGGTTCCCAGCCCCTCGATATCAAGGGCGTTGCGGCTGACGAAGTGGCGCATCCGCTCGTGGCGCTGCGCCGGGCACGTGAGGCCCCCGGTGCAGCGCCGCACCGCGCCATCCTCCTCCCGCACCGCGGTCGAACCGCACGCCGGGCAATGATCAGGGAACTGGAAGGGCTGCCCACGCGGGCCGTCCTGCGGCACCACGCCAAGCACCTGCGGGATCACGTCGCCGGCGCGCTGCACACGCACCCTGTCCCCCACCCGCACGTCGAGCCGGGCGATCTCGTCCTCGTTGTGCAGGGTTGCGTTGGTGACCACAACGCCGCCCACCGTCACCGGCGCCAGCCTTGCAACCGGCGTCAGCGCGCCGGTGCGGCCGACCTGGATATCGATGGCCAGCAGCGTCGTTTCGGCCTTCTCGGCCGGGAACTTGTGCGCCACCGCCCAGCGCGGCGAGCGTGCGACCTGGCCCAGCCGCTCCTGCCAGTCCAGCCGCTCGACCTTGTAGACAACGCCGTCGATATCGAAGGGCAGATCGGCACGGCGCCGCTCCAGATCGGCGGTGAAGGCGAGGCACTGCTCCATCGTGGCATCGCCAAGCGCATAGACGCCGGTGTCGAAGCCCCAGCTGGCGATGGCCTCCATCACTGCACTCTGGGTGGCGCCCACGCTGTCGCTCAACTCGCCCCAGCCGTGAACGATGAAGGCCAGCGGGCGGCTGGCGCTGACCGCCGGATCAATCTGGCGCAGCGAGCCGGCCGCCGCGTTGCGCGGGTTGGCGAAGCGCTTGCCGCCGCTTGCGGCCTGCCGCTCGTTCAACGCGGCAAAGCCGGCCTTCGTCATGTAGACCTCGCCGCGCACCTCCGTCACTGCTGGCGCGCCTTCGGGCAAACGGTGGACAAGCCCGGTGACGCTGGTCAGGTTGGCGGTCACCTCCTCCCCCACGGCGCCGTCGCCGCGCGTCGCGCCGTGCACCAGCCGGCCGCCTTCAAAGCGCAGCGCACAGGAAAGCCCGTCGATCTTGGCCTCGGCCCGGAAGCGCAGGTCGGCGTCTTCCGGCAGGTTCAGGAAGCGCCGCACGCGCATCCCGAACTCCAGCGCCTCGGCATCGCTGAACACGTTGTCGAGGCTGAGCATCGGCTTCGAATGGGTGATCTTGCCGAAGCCGCTGGCCGGCTTGGCGCCGACCCTGAAGCTTGGGGAGTCGGCGCGGACAAGGTGGGGAAAGGCCGCCTCGATGGCCGCGTTGCGGGCCACCAGCGCGTCATAATCGGCGTCCGAAAGCTGCGGCGCGTCCTTCTGGTAATAGAGCGCGCTGTGGTGGGCAATGGCTGCGGCCAGTTCGGCCAATTCGGCCGCCGCCTCATCGTCGGTCAGGGCGTCGGGCGGCGGCAGCGCGGTCATGCGGGCGGGTTTAGCAGCAAGGTCGGACCGCAGCAAAGGGCGCTGCGGCACGGACTCACGGCGTCCAGCGCCGCCGGTCGGCACGGTCGACCAGCCAGGCCACCAGCATCGCGGCCACATAGCCGGTGAGCGCCAGCAGCCCCATGCCCGACGGGCTGGGCGGATCGCCTGGCAATTCGCCGACCAGGGTCAGCACCAGGATGGCGAGGAACCAGCCCAGCGCCGGGCGCGCCGACTGGCGAGCGAGCACCCGCACGGCCACCCACCAGGCCACCGCCAGCCCGAGCAGACCGATCTCCACCAGCATCGCCACTTCCGGCAGGTTCCACAGCCCCAGCCCAAGTCGCAGCGGATTGCCCGGCCACAATTGCAGATCGGGGCGGTGCACGACGAGATCGGCCAGCCAGTGCGAGAAGACGACCGCGCCGATCCACCAGCCGGCGCGCGGCTGTTCCTTGCCCCACAGGCGTGTCGCCACCAGGCCTGCCGCCAGCGACCACAGGGCGGCCATCACCAGGCTGTGCGTCCATGGCATGTAGGCGAGGTCCAGCGGCGAGCCGGGCAGGGCCGGATCGATCCGCACCTTCTCCACCCCCAGCTGCACCAGCACGCCCCAGCCGATGTCGATCAGCTGGGATGCGCCCACACAGGCCCAGAACGGCAACTTGGGCGCCATGCCCCGCGCCGCGACCGAAGCGGCAAAATGGCCTGCGAACATCAGCCCCTCTCCCGTTGCCCGAAGGGCCAGTCGATGATGCCACCAGCCCACAGCGCCCACCAGACAATCAGCGGCTGCGCAACAAGGCGCGGGCCGTGATAGGCCCAGCCCAGCACCTCGCCGCCGATGGCGACCCCGTCCACCGCATGCTTGATGTTGGCCGGGTAGACGCACACAGCATAGGCGGCCAGCCCCAAGGCCGCAGCCGTGCGCAGGCGCGGGACCATCAGGCCGATCGCGCCGGCAAGCTCGGCAACGCCGGTCCAGATCACCACCTGGCGCGGCGCCGGCACCCAGTCCGGCATGATCGGCAGAAAGGCCTCGGGGCTCTTAAGGTGGACGATGCCGACGCCCGCATAGGCGATGGCCAGGATCAGGCGCGCGGCCTGCCGGATCCTCGGTTCGGCGGGCGGCTCAGCGCCCATCGGCATCGCGGGCCAGCGCGACGCCCATGTCGGTGCCGAACGGGAAGCGCGCGGACGGCATGAACTGCAGCATCGCCACCATGGCGAACTGGCGCACCCGGTCGACCAGGAACAGGGTGCCGGCCGCGCCGCTCCAGCCATAGCTCAGGGCCGGGCTGCCGTTGGGCCCGCTGGCATCGCGGCTGCGCGTGTCGAACAGGGTGAGCCGGCCGCCGGCGCCATAGCCCTGGCGCCCCTCGAAGAACAGGCCGGGCGGCAGCAGGTTGGAAAGCGCCAGCTGCGCCGTGCCCGGCGGCACTACGCGCCGGCCACCAAATTCGCCGCCATCCAGCACCATCTGAGCAAAGCGGGCATAGTCACGCGCCGAACTGACCAGCCCGCCGCCGCCCGACAGCAACGTGGGCCGGCTGATGAAGCCGTCCTTCTCGCGCGGCATCACCGGCGTGGGCGTGCCGGTCGGCTTGCCGGTTTCGAGATCGGCCCAGAAATAGTTGGCCGCCAGCCGGCTGGCATCGCGAGCCCAGAAGCCGCTGGAGGCCATGCCCAGCGGGCTGAACAATTGCTGGTCCAGGATGCGGTCGAGCGTCTGCCCGGTCAGCCGTTCGAGAAGCGCCCCGGCGACATCGAGGCTGACCGAATACTTCCACGCCGTGCCCGGCTCCAGCGCCAGCGGGAGGCCGGCGAGATAGGCGGTCATCGCCTGCAGGTCGGGCAACGGGCCGTCGCCCGGCTGCAGGAAGCCCGGCACGCTGCCCGGCTGGATGCCCAGCCGCCGATACTCGCGCTCCAGCGGGCCATTGCCATTGATGGCATAGGTGAAACCGGCGGTGTGAGTGAGCAGGTGGCGCACGGTGATCGGCCGGTCGGTGGGCCGTGCCTCCAGGCCCTTCGTCGGGTCGATAGCCACGGACATGCGGGCGAATTCGGGCAGGATCTCGGCAATCGGCTGATCGAGCCGCAGATCGCCGGCGGCGACGCGCTGCATCACCGCCCAGGCGGTGATCGGCTTCGACATGGAATAGATACGCCACAGCGTGTCGGGCGAAACCGTCTCGCTGCCGCCGAACTGGGTAACCCCGGCGGTCAGGAACACTGGCCGGTGGGCGCCCGGTTCCACCAGCGCCACCACCGCGCCAGGCACCCTGCCCTCTTTCACATAGGCATCGATCAGCGACTGCACCGCGTCATGACGCAGCGGCGCCGGCTGCCGACGGCCGAGCCCGATCTGCGCCATGGCCGGACGTGCCATGGCTGACCCGGCGGCCGCTGCAGCCAGCGCGCCCAGCAGATTGCGGCGATCAAGGGCAACCGCAGGCAGATCCATCCTTCAGGCTCCTTCCAGCAAGCGCTGTGCCTGGGCGCGGGCCTCAGGCGTGACATCGGCGCCCGACAGCATGCGGGCAATCTCCTCGCGGCGTTCCGGCTCGGCAAGGCAGGTAACGTGGGTGCGCATTGCCCCGTCATCGCCGGCTTTGGCGATGCGCCACTGGCTGTGGCCGCGCGCCGCCACCTGCGGGCTGTGGGTGACCACCAGCACCTGCGCAGCCGTAGCCAGGCGCGCCAGCCGCTCGCCGATGGCCGAGGCGACGGCGCCGCCCACCCCGCGGTCAATCTCGTCGAAGATCATCGTGCCGGCGCTGCCAGCCTCGGCCAGCGCGACCTTCAATGCCAGGATGAAGCGCGACAACTCCCCGCCCGAGGCGATGCGGATCAGGGCGGCAAAATCGGCACCGGGATTGGTGGCGATCTCGAACTCCACCCGCTCCTGCCCCTCGGGCCCCCAGTCGGCTTCGGGCAGCGGCGTGATGCGGGTGCGGAAGCGCGCGGCATCGAGCTTCAGCGGCGCCAGTTCGGCCGCCACAGCGGCATCGAGCCGGGCCGCCGCCGACGCGCGTGCCGATGACAGGGCGGCAGCCGCCGCCAGATAGGCCTGGCGCGCCGTCGCCACCGCGGCATCGAGGGCGTTCAGCCCATCCACGCCGGCGTCCAGCGC
>NZ_WMHO01000131.1 GCF_010994245.1 Sandarakinorhabdus rubra | reverse complement strand
CCGCCACGGCAACGCTGCCACCCACGGCAGGTGTCGGCGCGGGCGCGGCGGCGGCGGCTGACCGGCGCGCGCCGCCAGCAGCGCGGCCGCCGCATCGCGCAGCATCAGCCCGCCGATCACCGCCAGGAACAGCACATAGACAAGACTGATGACGATATCGATCTGGCCGACATCCTGCAGCAGGCGAAAGATCACCTGCCCCAGGCCGGCGCCCACCACGCCGCCGGCCACCAGCACGCCGCCCATCTTCACGTCGACCTGGCCGCGTTCCCAATAGGCCAGCGCGCCGGACACCGACGAGCCGGTGATCTGCGTCGCCGAGGACGCCACCGCAACGGCCGGCGGAATGCCATAGAAGATCAAGAGCGGCGTGGTGAGAAAGCCGCCCCCCACCCCGAACATGCCCGACAGGAAGCCCACCCCCGCCCCCAGCAGGATGATGACGAGGGCGTTCACCGACATCTCGGCAATGGGCAGATAAAGGTCCATGCGCCGTCCACGTTACGGCGGCGAGGGCAAAAAGGGAATCGCCGTTCGGCCCGGCGGTCCCAGCCGGACGCTTCAGGCCGGCAGGGCGATCAGCGAGAGCTGCCGGCCATAATCCGGCTCGCCACGGTGGGTGGTGCGGCGGAAGCTGAACCAGCGATCCGGATCGCCATAGGTGTCGACGCCCATCGCCACCACGGTTTCGACCCCGGCGGCGGCGAGGCGGGCGGCGATATGGCCTTCCAGATCGAACCAGGCGTGGCCGGGCCGGCCGGCCGCGAAAAAGCGTTCATTGGCCGGATCGACCGCGCAGAAGCGCTCCACGAAGCCCGTATCGACCTCATAGCTGGCCTTGGCGATGGTGGGGCCGATGGCCGCCACGATGCGGCTGCGGCGGGCGCCCAGCTGCACCATTGCCGCCACCGTGGCCGGGCCGACATCGGCCAGCGCCCCCTTCCAGCCGCTGTGCGCCGCGCCGATCACGCCGGCATGGGCATCGGCCAGCAGGATCGGCGCACAATCGGCGGTGAGGATGCCCAGCGCCAACCCCGGCGTCGCCGTCACACAGGCATCGGCCGGCGGGCGGGCATCATCGAAGATGCGTTCCGTCACGTGCACGACGCGGGCCGAATGGATCTGCAGCATGGTCACCAGCGCGGCGCCGGGCGCCACCGCCTGCAGCGCACGGCGGCGGTTCTCCTCGACATTCCGGCGGTCATCATCGCTGCCCAGCCCGACATTCAGGCTGGCATAGACGCCGTCGGACACGCCGCCCCGGCGCGTGAGGAAGCCGTGGCGGGTGCCGGCCAGTTCCGGCACGGTGAGCCAGTCTACAGTGTTGCCCGACACAATATGTCCTCATCGGCCTGGTCGCCCACCATGAAGGCATAGGGCGCAATTTCCTCGAACCCGTGGCGGGCATAGAAGCGGCGCGCCTTCACATTCTCGGTGAACACCGAAAGCCAGATTTCGCGGGCGCCGCGCGCCCGCGCCCGGTCCATCGCCCAGCGGGTGAGCATATCGGCAATACCGAGCCCCTGCCACGGCTTGTAGATGTAGAGCTGGCGCAGTTCCGCCGCGCCGGGCGCCGGATCGGGCGCTGGCAGCTTCAGCGAACTGACCTTGCAGAAGCCGATCGGCGTGCCGCCGGTTTCGGCGAAGCGCACCTCGATATCGGGATCGGCGAGTTCGGCGGCATAAGCGGCATCGCTGCCCTGCGCCAGGAAAGTGGCGAGATCCTCCAGCTTGTAGAGCGTCCCGAACGTGTCGATGAAGGTGGCGCGCGCGATGCCGCCCAGAACCGCGCCGTCGGCCGGCGTGGCATCGCGAAAGGTGATGAGGGGGTGGCTCATGCCCCGTCCATGCCAAATCCGGCGGGGACAGGCCAGCCTGGCGCCACCAGCGCCATGGCCTGGAACAGGGCGCCCATCTGCTGCGGCGCGGTGAGCCGAAGGTGGGCGGCGGTGATGGCGGCGGCCTCGGCCGGGGCCTTGCCGGCCTTCAACGCTTCGGCGCGGGCGGCAATGCCCAGCTGCCCCAGGAAGGCCCCCTGCGCCACCGGGCCGTGGACAGCGAGGCCGTGGGCCGCCCGCGCCAGCGCGCCGAAATCGACATGTGCGGTCAGATCGTGGGTGCCGGGGTCAAGGAACGGGCTCACCATCTCGCCGCGATGCACCGCCTGCAGCGTGTCGGGCGCGCTGCCGTCGGCCGCGCCGCCATGGCCATAATCGATCACGAGGCAAGCACCGCCCTGTGCCTTGAGGCGTTCGGCGAGCTGGCTGGCGATGGCGAGGCTGGCCTCGCTCCATTCCGCGTCCTCGCCAGGACTGTCCTGCCAGACAGGGTGGAACAGGCCATCGGCAAGGCCCACGAACAACTCCCGCCCGGCGCGGCGCTGGCGGATGGGCAGCGCGTCGAAGAATTCGTTGGCGATCACGATCAGCGGGCGGTCGGCGGGCAGCTGGTCCACCTGTTCATGCCAGGCCGCCGGCCAACCGGCGAGGCGGCTGCGCTGGATGCTGCGCAGCGGCAGGCTGGTTTCGACAAGGTGCAGCGCCATGGCGTCGGCCAGCCCCGGCAGCCGGCCAAGCAGGCGCAAGGCATCGGCCAGCAGCGTGCCATGGCCCGGCCCCAGTTCGACCAGATGGAAGGCCGGCTTGCCGGCGCGCAGCCACAGATCGCCAATCCAGCCGCCGATAATCTCGCCGAACATCTGGCTGATCTCCGGCGCGGTGGTGAAATCGCGGCCCAGCGGATCGTCGCCGGCATAATAGGCAGCGTTGCAGGCCGCCATCCACGCATCCAGCCGCAGCGGGCCTTCAGCGGCGATGCGCTGTGCCAGGGCGGAGGCCAGAGTCACGCCACAACCGGCTTCCTCAACAGCGCCACGGCGAGCAGCAGCAGGGCCGCCGCGATCAACGGCAGCGACAGCGTCTGCCCCATGGTGAGACCGGTATCGAGGATGCCCAGCTGCCGGTCCGGCTCGCGATAATTCTCCACAATGGTCCGCGACAGGCCATAGCCAAGGCCGAACACGCCCGACAGCAACCCGGGGCGCAGGCGTGCACCGGTGCGCCAGAACAGGAAGGTGAGCAGCAGGAACAGCACACCGCCTTCCAGGCCGGCCTCATAGAGCTGGCTGGGGTGCCTCGGCTCCGGCCCGGCTTCGGGGAAGATGATGCCCCAGTCGCTCCCCGTCGGCCGGCCCCACAGCTCGCCATTGACGAAATTGGCCAGCCGCCCCAGCCCCAGCCCCAGCGGCGTGACGGTGGCGACATAGTCGAGCAGGCGCAGCCCGCTGAACTTCGCGAACCAGCCGTGGAGGAAGCAGGCGGCGATCACCCCGAAGCAGCCGCCGTGAAAGCTCATGCCGCCATCCCACAGCCGCAGGATGGAGATAGGATCAGCCAGATACTGGGCCGGGTTGTAGAAGATCACATAGCCGAGCCGGCCGCCGCCGATCACGCCCAGCGTTGCCCAGGTGATGTAATCGTCGAGCTGGGTCTGGTTGAGCGGCGCGCCCGGCGGGCGGATCATGCGGGTGAGCAAAACCCAAGCGCCTGCGATGCCGGCGATGTAGGCAAGGCTGTACCAGCGCAGCGAGAACGGGCCCCAGTCGCTGCCGGCCAGCGTGAAGGCCGGGATGGTGAAGGCCTCGGGCCGCACCGGCAGGGTGGTGAAGTCCACTGCGGTCATGAACAGTTCGGGGAGCATCGGGCCTCTACATCAACTGCCAGCTTTGCCGAGGGGCGGCGGGCACCATAGAGTGCAGCATCGAATTTGCCAGTGGGAGAGCAATCGTGGCCGATCTTGAGAGCTTCCGCGCCGAAACGCGCGCCTGGCTGGAGGCGAACTGCCCTGAAGAGATGCGCCAGCCCATCCGCGATGACGATGACGTGTGCTGGGGCGGCCGCAATGTGAAATTCAAGAGCGAGGCCCAGAAGCTCTGGCTCGAGCGCATGGGCGCCAAGGGCTGGACGGTGCCGGAGTGGCCGAAGCAATATGGCGGCGGCGGCCTTGATCGCGCCGAAGCCAAGGTGCTTGCCGAGGAGATGCGCCGCATCAAGGCGCGCTCGCCGCTGTCCAGCTTCGGCATCTGGATGCTGGGGCCTGCGCTGCTGAAGTATGGCAACGAGGCCCAGAAGCTGGAGCATCTGCCCAAGATTGCCCGCGGCGAGATCCGCTGGTGCCAGGGCTATTCCGAACCGGGCGCCGGCTCCGACCTGGCGTCCTTGCGCACCTCGGCCGAAGACAAGGGCGATCATTATCTTGTCAATGGCAGCAAGGTGTGGACCTCCTACGCCGACAAGGCGGACTGGATCTTCTGCCTGGTCCGCACCGACCCGACGGCCCCAAAGCACCTGGGGATCAGCTTCCTCTTGTTCGACATGGCATCCGAAGGCGTGTCGACCAGCCCGATCAAGCTGATCTCCGGCTCCTCGCCCTTCTGCCAGACCTTCTTCGACAACGTGAAGGTGCCCAAGGAGAACCTGATGGGCGAGCCGGGCAAGGGCTGGACCATCGCCAAATATCTGCTCACCCACGAACGCAACATGATTGGCGGCTCCGATTCCACCGGTGGTGGCCAGCGTGACAGTGTCTCCAACATCGCCCGCAAGCTGATCGGGCTGGATGCCGCCATCCTCGCCGATACCGCGCTGCGCACCGACATCGCCCGCCACGAGATGAACGCCTTGGCGTTTTCGCTGACGATGGAGCGGGTGCTGGCCGAGGCCAAGGCCGGCCAGGACACCGGCGCGCTGTCTTCCATGCTGAAATATTACGGCACCGAACTGAACAAGGAGCGCATGGAGCTGCTGATGTCGATCCGCGGTTCGGATGGGCTGACCTGGGAAGGCGAGGAGAAGGGCGAGGGTGATCTCGCCCGCTCTTGGCTGCGCAGCCGCGCCAATTCCATTGAGGGCGGCACCTCGGAAGTGCAGCTGAACATCATCGCCAAGCGCGTGCTTGACCTGCCGGGAGCCTGACAAATGGCACTTGTCCTGACCGAAGACCAGCAGATGATCCGCGACAGTGCGGAGGGCTTCTTCAAGGATGAAGCCCCCGTGTCGCAGCACCGGGCCTTGCGCGATGCGAAGGATGCCACCGGCTTTTCCCGCGACGTGTGGACCAGGATGGCCGGGATGGGCTTTGCCGGCGTGCTGGTGCCGGAAGCCCATGGCGGGGCGGACATGGGCCATGTCGCGGCCGGGATCATCCTTGAAGCCATGGGCAAGAATCTCAGTGCTGCCCCGATGCTCTCCACCGCCGTCTTGGGGGCGACCGCGCTCAGGGCCGGCACACCCGAGCAGCAGGCGAAATATCTGCCGCTGATCGCGCAGGGCGCCCACCTGCTGGCGCTGGCCGCCGACGAGGCCGCCCGCCACAAGCCCAGCCATGTGGCGACCACCGCCACCCCGTCCGGCAACGGCTTCAGGCTGAATGGCGTGAAAGGCTTCGTGCTCGATGGCCATGTTGCCGACACGCTGATCGTGGCGGCGCGCACGGATGGCGAGACGGATGACCGGGCCGGCATCACCCTGTTCCTGGTCAACCCGAAGGCCGACGGTGTGAAGATCGATCGCCGCTCCATGGTGGACAGCCGCAATGCGGCGAAGGTGACGCTCAGCGACGTGCAGGTCGATGGTGCTGACGTGCTGGGCAACGTGGGCGAGGGCTTCGCGATTCTCGAGAAGATGCTGGACGCCGGCCGCGCCTGCCTTGCCGCCGAGATGCTGGGCGTGTCGGGCCAGGCCTTTGCCACCACGGTCGATTATCTGAAGCAGCGCGAGCAGTTCGGCCAGAAGATCGGCAGCTTCCAGGCCCTGCAGCATCGCGCCGCCCACCTGTTCTGCGAGATCGAGCTGGCACGATCGGCCACCTTGAAGGCGCTGCAGGCGCTGGACGAGGGCAGCGACCGCGCGCCGATGTTCGTCTCCCTCGCCAAGGCCAAGGCCGGCGATGTCGCCATCCTCGCCACCAACGAGGGCGTGCAGATGCACGGCGGCATCGGCATGACCGACGAGTATGACATCGGCTTCTTCATGAAGCGGGCCCGCGCCGCACAGGAAACCTTTGGCGACAGCGCCTTCCACGGCGACCGCATCGCCCGCCAGCTGGGCTATTGAGGCCTGCATTCGGCTGCCCCTGCGCGCGGGAGGGGACGAGATGCTTGCGCTTGCAAGCATCGGCGGGCGTGGCATGAATGGGGCGCAGTGAAGCCGGGTCCACCGGCCCAGCCCTGGGAGAATTGCCGTGACGAAATCCGCGCTTGATACCGCGCTCGACGATGTGGTCGCCGGGATCATCGCTCCAGGCGGGATGCTCGCGGTTGCCAATCAGCCGGTGCGCGGCGTCACCCTGCCGGTGTTCAGCGCCGCGCCGCCCACGATGCGCGAGTTCCTGGCCACCTTCTTCACCGCGCAGGGCCCCAAGGAGTTCCTGGTGTTTGGCGAGGAGCGGCTGACCTTCGCCGAAGTTTATGCGCGCAGCCTGAAGTTTGCCGCCATGCTGCAGCATCGCCACGGCATTGCGAAGGGTGATCGCGTCGGTGTTGCCATGCGCAACTATCCAGACTGGGTGATCGCCTATTGTGCCATCCTGCACATGGGCGCCGTGTGCATCCCGATGAACGCCTGGTGGACCGCCGACGAGATGGCCTATGGCATCAGCGATTCCGGCGCGCGGCTGGTGATCGCCGACGAGGAGCGCGCCCGCCGGCTGGCCACCCTCTCCTGCACCGCCACCGTGCTGACCGTGCGCACTTCGGGCGAAGTCGCGGCCCAGCTGGGCTTTGCCCGCGCCGAGGACGAGCTGGCGGCAAGCCCCGAGACGATGTGGTATCTGCCGGAACTGTCGCCCGAGGATGACTGCACGATCATGTACACCTCGGGCTCGACCGGCTTTCCCAAGGGGGCGGTCTCCACCCACCGGGCGCAGGTGTCGGGGACGATGAACTTCCTCGTCACCGGCCTGGCGCTTCTGGAGCTTTCGGCGCGGGCCGGCGCAACCCCGGCCGAACAGCAGGTGATGCTGCTGAACGTGCCGCTGTTCCACATTACCGGGTTGGTGCCGGTGCTGCTGGTCTCCATCGCCATCGGCCGCAAGATGATCATCATGCACAAGTGGGATGCCGGCGAGGCGCTGCGGCTGATCGAGAAGGAGCGCTGCACCTATTTCGTGGGCGTGCCGACCATGAGCCTTGAACTCATGCAGCATCCCGACCGCCACAAATATGACCTGTCATCGCTGGTCGACATCGCATCCGGCGGCGCGCCGCGCCCGCCCGAGCATGTCGATCGGCTGGCCCACGAGTTCCAGGGCAAGCACCCGGTGCAGGGCTATGGCCTCACCGAAACGAACGGAGTGGGTGCCGGCAACATCCGCGAGAATTACCGCGCCAAGCCCGCCTCCACCGGCCGCGCCGCGCCGCCGCTGGTGGAGCTGCGCATTGCCGATGGCGATGGCCCGGTGGGCGCCGCGCTGCCGGCGGGCACGGTGGGCGAAGTGTGCATCCGCTCGGTGTGCAAC
>NZ_WMHO01000130.1 GCF_010994245.1 Sandarakinorhabdus rubra | reverse complement strand
CGCCCTGCAGCGCCGCCTCGCCGCCAGCGTGCCCAGCTGGCGGGGCGGCTGATCGCGGGCGCGCGGGCATGGATGATCCTGTTCGCCGCATCGGCTTTTCCCGGCGCGCGCTGCTGCTGGGCGGCGGCATGGGCGTCACGGGCGCGCTCCTGGCCGGGCGCATGGCCTGGCTGGCGGTGTTCGAGGGCGAGACCTATCGCCTGAAGGCCGATGGCAACCGCATCCAGAACCGGCTGATTCCACCGCGGCGCGGCTGGATCGTCGATCGCCACGGCAAACCGGTGGCCATGAACCGGCCCGATTATCGCCTCGAACTGCGGCCCGCCGAGGTGGAGAGCCTCGACAGCGCGCTCATTGCCATCCGCCAGGTGATCGATCTGCCTGCCGACACCGAACAGCGGATCCGCGACGATGTCGCCAGCCAGCCGCGCTTCATGCCGGTGTTGGTGCGGCAGGACCTGTCGTGGGCGGAATTTTCGGCCTGCAACGTGCGGCTGGCCACCGTGCCGGGCGTGGCGGCGGTGCGCAGCTTCTCGCGCCATTATCCCGAGGCCGATCATTGTGCGCACCTGATCGGCTATGTCGGCGCGCCGACCCCCGAACAATATCGCGCCCAGCGCGACCCGCTGCTGATCTACCCCGGCTTCCGCATCGGCAAGGATGGCATCGAGCGTTTTGCCGACCAGCAGCTGCGCGGCCAGGCCGGTGCTACGCGCGTGGAGGTGACGGCGCGCGGCGAGCTGGTCCGCGAACTGGGCATGGAGCCCGACCAGCCCGGCGACACGCTGGCGCTGACCATCGACCGAGCGCTGCAGAACTATGCCGCGCGCCGGCTGGGGGACAATTCGGGCAGCGTAATCGTCCTCGATTGCCTCACCGGCGACGTGCTGGCGATGGTGTCGATGCCGGCCTATGATCCCAACATCTTCGCGCGCCGGGTTCCGGCCCGCCTGTGGCGGGCGCTGCAGGAAGATGATCACACGCCCCTGCTCAACAAGAGCGCCATGGGCCTCTACCCACCCGGCTCGACCTTCAAGATGGTGACGACGCTGGCGGCGCTGGAGGCCGGGATCGACCCCGAGGACACGGTGTCGTGCAGCGGCGCCTATCGGCTGGGCAGCAACACCTGGCACTGCCACGCACGGCGCGGCCATGGCGGAGTGAACATGCACCGCGCCCTGCCGCTGTCGTGCGACACCTATTTCTATGCCATGGGCCGGCGGGTGGGCATCGATGCCATCGCCGCCATGGCCCGCCGGCTGGGGCTGGGGCAGGAGTTTCCCCTGCCCCTGCCCGGCCAGGCCACCGGCATCGTGCCCGACAAGGCCTGGAAGCAGCGACGGTTCCAGCAGAACTGGCGCGAGGGCGAGACACTGAACGCCGCCATCGGCCAGGGCTATGTGCTGGCCAACCCGCTGCAGCTGGCAGTGATGACCGCAAGGCTGGCGAGCGGCCTCGCGGTGTTGCCGCGCCTGTTCAAGGACGGCCCGGCGCCGGATTTTCCCTCGCTCGGCATCCCCGACGACCATTTGGCCGTGGTGCGGGACGGCATGACAGGCGTGGTCAACGCCGGCTATGGCACCGCCCGCGCCGCGCGCAGCCCCGTCCCAGACGTGCTGTTTGCCGGCAAGACCGGCACCGCCCAGGTGCGCCGCATCAGCATGGCCGAACGCCGGCGCGGCGTGATCCGCAACGAGGCGCTGCCGTGGAAATATCGCGATCATGCGCTGTTCGTCGCCTTTGCGCCGGTGGCCAGCCCCCGCTATGCCGTGTCCGTGATCCTTGAGCATGGCATTGCCGGCGGCCGCTATGCTGCCCCCATCGCGCGCGACGTGCTCAGCTTCCTGTTCGAGCCTGAGCGCGCGCTGTCCGTTTTGCCCGCGATCGAGGCGGAAGCCGCCGAACGCAAGGCCGCCCGTGCCGCTGCCGAAGCCGCCGCCGGCATTGCCCAGGAAACCCGCCAGATGATGCCAAGCTGGCTGCGCATCGAACTGGCGCCGCCCAGCTACGAAATCGCCGATCCGGACGCGCCACAGCCGCCCAGAGAACCTGAGTGAGCGCAGCGTGGACCTGATCAACGGCCCCTGGCAGCGAGAGCTGCGGCGCCTGCCGTGGGGGCTGGTGGCAGTCACCACCGCCATCGCGGGCTTTGGCAGCGTGGTGCTCTATTCGGCGGGCGGCGGTGCGCTCGACCCGTGGGCGCTGCGGCACGGCGTGCGCTATTCACTGTTCCTGGCCGCCGCGCTGGCCATCGCCATGGTGCCGCCCGACCGTTGGCTCAAATGGGCGTGGCCGATCTATGGCATCATCATGGTCAGCCTGGTTGGCGTCGAGGTGGTGGGCGCCGTCAAGGGCGGCAGCCAGCGCTGGCTGAACCTGGGGTTCATGGAGTTCCAGCCATCGGAGATGATGAAGCTGGCCATCGTGCTGGTGCTGGCGCGCTATTTCCACTTCGTACCCAAGGGCTATGAAAGCCGGCCCGACGTGCTGGTGCCGGCGCTGGCGATCATTGCGGCGCCGGTGGGGCTGGTGATGCTGCAGCCCGATCTGGGCACGGCACTGTCGATCCTGTTCGGCGGCGTGGTGGTGATGTTCCTGGCTGGCGTCAGGCTGTGGCTGTTCGGCGTGGCCACGGCCGGTGTGGCGGCGCTGCTGCCCATCGCCTGGAGCCTCCTCCACGATTACCAGAAGCGCCGCGTGCTGATTTTCCTTGATCCCGAAAGCGATCCGCGCGGCGCCGGCTATCACATCACCCAGAGCAAGATCGCGATCGGTTCGGGCGGCCTGTCGGGCAAGGGCTTCCTCAATGGCACGCAGAGCCATCTCGATTATCTGCCGGAACTGCATACCGATTTCGTGTTCGCCACCATGGCCGAGGAATGGGGGCTGATGGGCGGCCTGCTGGTGATACTCCTCTATGGCCTGGTGCTGGCCTGGGGCATCCGCACCGCGGTGAGGGCGCCCAGCCAGTTCCAGCGCCTGCTCAGCCTGGGGCTCACCGCCACGCTGTTCTTCGCACTGGCGATCAACATGATGATGGTGATGGGCCTGGCCCCGGTGGTGGGCATCCCGCTGCCGCTGATCAGCTGGGGCGGATCGGCCATGCTGACCGTGATGATCCTCTTGGGCCTTGTGATGGGTGTCGCCCGCGCCAACCGCCGGCCTGCCTGAGAAAACGGTTTACAACCCCCGCCCCCCTTGCTAATCGCGCGCTCCCGATTGCCGGGCCAGCCATACAGGCATCCTTGGCACGATGGACGCATAGCTCAGTCGGTAGAGCAGCTGACTCTTAATCAGCGGGTCCCAGGTTCGAGCCCTGGTGCGTCCACCACCTTCCACGATTTCGGACAACTGCCGGGCGATTGCGGCTGCCGCCTCAGCGATCCTTGCCGATGTGCTGCATCAGCGCGGCGCGGACGGCGGCGCGGTCCAGCCGCAGCGGCTGGCGGCGCAGGGTCGCGATCTCGGCCGGCGTGTAGGGCGTGAACCCGGCCGGCAGGTGGCTGGCGTCAAAGCGCTGCAGCGTCCAGTTGAGCAGCTGCGCAAGCCGGACATCGTCAAGATCGACCATGGCAACACCCGGCACCCGGGCCACGAACTGGCGCCCGCCCGGTGCGGTGAGGAAGCGCGCGACCGTGCCGGCAAGCGGCGGCGTGTTGATCGCGTTGCCGGCGCCATCGGGCTGGTGGCAGCCCTGGCACTTGAGCATGTAATCCACACGGGCCTGCGCGGGATCGGGAACGCCGGCCATGGCCTGTGCCTGAGCCCCGGTAGCGGCCAGCATGGGGCCGGCGACGAGCAACAGTGCCAGGGCCCCGAGCCGGATCACTTGGCCTTGTCTGCCACGCCGACGATGGCGGCCACCGAGCAGTTGTAGATGCTGCTCTGGGTGCCCAGGCACCAGTTGTAATCATTGTTCGATTGCGGGCGCGCCTGCGGGCGATCGCCCTCGTTGCGGTTGCAGAAGCACTGGCCGCACGAGGATACGCCGCAGCAGTCATTATAACTGATGACGTAAGCGCGGCCGTCGGCGGCGTTGATGCAGGTGCCGATCCAGGTGATCGGCGACATCTCGGTGCCGGGCGGGCAGCTGTTCACCGTGCCCCCGCAGCAGGTGCACAGGAAACCATCGATCGCGCAGTAGCGCCAGTAATCGCAGCTGGCCTGGTCGCCCGGGTCCTGCGGATTGCCCGACAGCATCGGCGGCCGGCTGCCGGGCGCCCCGGGCGCACTGCTGGCGGCGCGGGCCACCGGGAGCAGCGGAAAGCCACCGGCGCCGGTGATGGCAGCACCCAGCACGGCCAGCACGCTGCGCCGCGAGGTGCCGCGGGCCAGACGCCGCGCGAAGCGCTCGGTCAGGCGATCGATACCGCTCATGCTCGGGCACTCCTGTTGCGGGCGGCGGGGGTGAACAGCGCGATCATTGCGCCGGCACCATAATGAGCGGGCTCATAGCGGCCGTGGCGCCAAGCTGGCGCACCAGCTGGCCCGAGGCAGCGTCGAACAGGTCGATCTGGCCATCGGCGCGCGCCACCACCAGATGCGGCGTGGCCTCGCGGGTGACGGTGATGGAGCCGGCAACGCCCTTGAGGTCGATGCGGCGCAGTTGCTGGTTCCTGACCGGATCGACCACCCAAACCTCGGTCCCGCCGTCCTTGTGGCTGCCTTCGCGGCCGGCCGGGCTCATCAGCACATAGAGCAGGCCCGCCGCATCGCTGGCCATCACCTGCCATCCGCCCGGGCGCCATTCCGGGGCGCCGCCGGGTGCGGTGCCGACGCTGGCCGGCGTCAAGGGCCTGGCGACCGGGCCGGACAGGTCGAAGCCCTTGAGCTGGCCCTTGTAGGACACGAACCACGCGGTGCGGCCCACCATGGCCGGGTTGCCGAACAGCGGCTGGTTGTCGAGGTCCTGCACACGCGCCAGCGTGGCCGATGAGACCACCGCGCCCTTGTCGTCTAGCTGGACGCTGATCATCGAACCGTCGGCACAAAAGCTGGAAAAGCCGCGCGGGCCGGTGGCAAAGACGTGGGCACAGCCGGGCAGGTCCACCTCCCCCAGCACCCGCCGTGCATCGAGATCGACCACCGTGACCGACTGGGCAGGGGTGAAGTTGGTGACCAGCGCCCAGCGATCGCCGTTGATCAGCTGGAACTGGCCGACATAGGACACGGTCTGCTGGCGCTTGCCGCCGGGCAGCACGATCTCGCCCTTGGGCTCCAGCGTCGCGGTGTCCCAGATCGTGATGGCATCGGTCCGCTCGCCGCGGGTGAGACGGGAATAGAAGGTCTCGGCAGTGAAGATCTCGCGGCGGCCCCTTGAATATTGCATCGAGGCAAACTGCGCTGCCCGAACCAGGCCCTTCAGCGGGCGCACGCCATCGGCGGTATCCACCACGGCCACCCGGCCATCGAGGATCGACAGGAAGCGGAAATCATGCACCAGCACCCAGCTGGCCGGATAATCCGCAGGCAGACGGCCGACAGACGGCAGGGCCTCTTCGGGAAGCGGAGGCGGCGGGCTCTGGGCGGACACGGCACTGGCCCCCAGCAGCAGCGAAAGCACAAGTGCGGTGATCCGCATCGGCCCGTTCCTTCGATCGTGCCCGGTCCCCACGTGGCCGGGCAGCGCGGCCATGATGTTTGAGGATGACAACTTATGTCAAGCGTCCTAAATTTTGTCTGGCAACTTCCTCAAGGAGAGCGGTCGGGTGCCAAAACAGCCGCCAAAGCTCCCCTCCATCACGGTGGCAGACCTTGCCGTTCCGCCGCGTGAGGGCGGCTATGTTCGCGGCGACAAGACGCGGGAGGACATTCTCAGGGCCGCGCTGGGGCTGCTGGTGGAGGATGGCTATCGCGCCCTGTCGATGCGCCGGGTTGCGGCGGCCTGCGGGATGCGCCTCGGCAACCTGACCTATCATTTCCCCACCCGCGAGGACCTGCTGCGGGCGCTGTTCGAAGCGGTGATCGGCAGTTACGAGGTCGAGTTCGCCGAGATCGCCCGCCTGCCCGGCCCTGCCCCGGAGGTGCAACTGGTGGCCGTCTGCCAGCTCATTCTGGATGACATACGGACCAAGAAGACCACGCATCTCTTCCCGGAACTGTGGGCCCTGTCCAACCACGACGCGTTTGTGCTGGAGCGGGTTCAGGAACTTTATGCCCGGGCGCGCCAGCCGATCCTCGAGGCCATCGCGGCGATGCGGCCGGACCTTGACGAGGCAACCCGACAGGATCTTGCCCTGTTCATTTCAGCCTCGATGGAAGGGCTGACGATCTTTGCCGGCCATGGCAAGCCATTCGAAGCCCGCATGCCCGACCTCGAGCAGATTGCCATTGGGTGCTTCCTGGACCTCGTGCGCACATATGGCCGCCCGGAATAGGGCGGCCTGTGCTCACCCGATCCGGTCGCGCAGGGCATACCAGAGCATGCCCAGCACGTGCAGTGGCCCGCGCAGCAGGCGGCCGCCGGGGAAGCCGGGCGGCGCGATGGCAGCGAAGCGGGCAAAACGCGTCTCGTCCCCGCTCGCGGCCTCTGCGAGCAGAGCGCCGCCCAGGGTGGACAGCACCGCCCCCTGCCCCGAATAGCCGTGCGCCCACAACAGGGGCCCGTCACGGCCGATATCCGGCAGTCGACTGCGCGTGATCGACACCAGCCCGCCCCAGGCATGGGTGAGGCGCACGCCGGCCAGCATCGGAAAACTGCGTTCGAGAAACGGGCGCACAAAGCCCGCCATGTCGGCTGGCGGGCGCGGCGTGTAGCGTTCGCCGCCGCCGAACAGCAGCCGGCCGTCGGACGTGCGGCGGAAATAATTGACCACGAAGCGGCTGTCGCTCACCGCCTGGTTGCCGGGGATGAGGCTGGCGCCACCGTCGGGCAACACCTCTGTTGTCACCAGATAATTGGCCACCGGCATGGTGCGGCTGTTCACCCGGCGGTTCAGCCCGTCGAGCAGCGCATCACCGGCCAGGATCGCCTGGGCCGCCTGCACGCGGCCAGCTGGCGTTGTCAGCACCACGCCAGCGCCGGTGCGCGAAAGCTGCGTGACCGGGCTGGCTTCGTGCAGCACGGCGCCGGCGGCTTCGGCAGCGCGCGCGAGACCCAAGGTGTAGTTCAACGTGTGGAAATGGCCGCCGCCGGCATCGAGCAGCGCGCCGTGGCTGGGACTGGCCACGGCCGCGCGCGCCGCATTGGCATCGAGCAGACTGAGCCCCTGATAGCCCAGCTGCGCGGCGGCCTCGATCTCGCGGGCGAAGTCCGCCAGTTCGCCAGGGCGCACGGCGGTGGTGAGATGGCCGGTGAGCGCCAGATCGCAGGCAATGCCGTGGCGGGCAATCAGCTGGGCGACCAGATCGCGCGCCGACAGGGCGAGCTGGAACAGCGCGCGCCCCCGTTCCGGCCCAAGCCGTGCCAGCAGGTCTGCCGCGCCCCAGCGCAGGCCGGGGATGATCTGCCCGCCGTTGCGGCCCGAGGCGCCATGGCCGATGCGCGCCGCCTCGAGCAGCACCACGCTGGCCCCGCGTTCGGCGAGGTGCAGCGCCGCCGA
>NZ_WMHO01000013.1 GCF_010994245.1 Sandarakinorhabdus rubra | reverse complement strand
GAGGAAGCGCGCCGCATCCAGTCCTTCGGCCAGCCGCAGGCCCATCACCAGCGCCTCGCGGGCCCGCTCCAGCGGTGCCAGCACCGTCTCGCTGTCCATGCCGTGCCCGGCCTCCGCCACGCCGGCCAGCCATTGTTCCGGTTTCTTGCGGCGCAGCGTGGCCACGCCCTTGCGGCGGCCATGCGCGCCCGGCCCGATGCCGGCATAATCGCCGTAGCGCCAATAGGTGAGATTGTGCCGGCTCTCGAGGCCGGGGCGGGCGTGGTTGGAAATCTCGTAGGCCGGCAGGCCTGCGGCCGCCGTCATCGCCTGCGTCATGGCGAACAGGTCGGCGCTGGTGTCCTCGTCGGGCATCACCAGTTGGCCGCGCGCGTGCAGGGCGGCAAAGCGCGTGCCCGGCTCGATGGTCAGCTGGTAGAGCGAGAGGTGCGTGGTGCCAAAGCCCAGGGCACGGGCGAGTTCTGCGTCCCAAGCTTCGCGAGTCATCCCCGGCCGGTCGTAGATGAGATCGAAGCTGACGCGGGCAAAGGTTGATTGCGCGATATCGAGCGCGGCCAATGCGGCAGCCACGTCGTGCGGGCGGCCGAGCAGCGTCAGCGCCGCATCATCAAGCGCCTGCACGCCGAGGCTGAGGCGGTTGACCCCGGCAGCGGCAAAGCCGGCGAAGCGGGCAGCCTCGACGCTCGACGGGTTGGCTTCCAGCGTGATCTCGATATCGGGTTCGGGTGCCCAGTGGCGTGTCGCTGCCTCGATGACGGCCGCGACGGTGGCGGGCGGCATCAGGCTGGGGGTGCCGCCGCCGAAGAAGATGCTGGCGAGCCGGCGGCCGGGCAGGCGCGCGGCTTCAAAGGCGAGATCGGTGAGCAGGGCCCCGGCCCACGCCTCCTGATCGACCTTGTCGCGGACGTGGGAATTGAAGTCGCAATAGGGGCATTTGGTGACGCAGAACGGCCAATGGACATAGAGGGCGATCGGTTCGCCGGCCATCATGCCACCGGCGGCAGCAGCGCCAGCAATTTTCGGAAGGCGCGGGCGCGGTGATTGTCGGCCTCCTTTTCGGCGCGGGTCATCTCGCCATAGGTCTGGCTCTTGCCGTCCATCAGGAACATCGGGTCATAGCCAAAGCCGTTGCCCCCCCGCGGCGGCCACACCAGCGTGCCGTCCACGCGGCCTTCCACCACTTCGCTGTGGCCATCGGGCCAGGCCACGCACAGCGCGCAGATGAAATGGGCGGTGCGGGGGCGGTCGCCCAGTTCGGCGTTCACGCGGGCCATGGAGACGGCGAAATCCTTGCCGGGTCCGGCCCAGCGCGCCGAATAAATGCCGGGCGCGCCGCCCAGCGCGTCCACGCACAGCCCGCTGTCGTCGGCAATCGCCGGCAGTCCGGCAGCGGTGGCAGCGGCCAGCGCCTTCAGCCTTGCATTGCCGATGAAGGTCGTTTCCGTCTCGTCAGGTTCTGGCAGGCCAAGGCTGCCGGCACTCACCACCTCGAGCCCGTGGGGCCCAAGCAACTCGGCCAGCTCCACCACCTTGCCGGGATTGTGCGTGGCCAGCACCAGCCGGCCCGGCTCCAGCAGCCTCACCGGCCCACCGCTTGCGCCTGCGCGGCGAACACCTCGTTGCAGCCGATGCGGGCCAGGCGCAGCAGGCGCAGCAGCGCCTCTTCGTCGAAGGGTTCGCCCTCGGCGGTGCCCTGCACCTCGACGATGCCGGCCTTGTTGGTCAGCACGAAATTGGCATCGGTGCCGGCCGATGAATCCTCGACATAGTCAAGATCGAGCACCGGGGTGCCATTGTAGATGCCGCAGGAAATCGCGGCGACCTGCGTGGTGAGCGGATCGCCGGCCAGCGGCGAGAGGCGGTGGACATGATCGATGGCCAATCGAAGCGCCACCCAGGCGCCGGAGATGGCGGCGGTGCGGGTGCCGCCATCGGCCTGGATCACATCGCAGTCCAGCGTGATCTGGCGTTCGCCGAGCAGCGTCAGGTCGGTGACGGCGCGCAAACTGCGGCCGATCAGGCGCTGGATCTCCTGTGTGCGGCCCGATTGCTTGCCCTTGGCCGCCTCGCGCTGGCCGCGGGTATGGGTCGCGCGCGGCAGCATGCCATATTCGGCCGTCACCCAGCCCTTGCCGCCACCGCGCAGCCACGGCGGCACCCGCTCTTCCACGCTGGCGGTGACCAGTACATGGGTGTTGCCGAACTTGACGAGGCACGAGCCTTCCGCATGGGCGGAAAAGCCCGGGATCATCTCGATCGATCGCATCTGGTCAGGGGCGCGGCCAGAAGGACGCAGATCGGGGCGCATGGGGAAGGCCTTTCGCAAGGGGAGAACAGGCGTGGCCTTATGGCGGGACGCCGCCCAAGGGAAGGGGGCCATTGCGCGCGCCCCCCCAAAGACACTCCCCATTGCACCGCCTTCGCGGGCACCATAGATATTGGCCATGCAGACGACGAGCCAACCAACCTTGGCGCTTGCGGAACTGAACGACCGAGCCCGCGAGATCTTCCGGCAGATCGTCGATGCCTACCTGGCCTCTGGCGCGCCGGTGGGCAGTCGCACCTTGTCGAAGGGTGGCGGGCTGGGCCTGTCACCGGCCTCGATCCGCAACGTCATGCAGGACCTGGAGGAGCTGGGCCTGCTCGCCGCGCCCCACACCTCTGCCGGCCGCCTGCCCACCGAACTGGGCCTCAGGATGTTCGTCGATGGCATGATGCAGGCGGCCGAGCCGACCGACGATGAACGCGCCGCGCTGGAAGCCGGCCTGGCCCCGGGCGTTGCCATGGAAGAAGCGCTGACCCGCACCACGGCCGCATTGTCGGGCCTGTCGCAATGCGCCGGCCTGGTGATGGTCCCGGGCCGCGAACTGGTCATCCGTCAGGTCAGCTTCGTGCCGCTCTCCCCGCAGCGGGCGCTGGTGGTGCTGGTGGGCAGCGACGGCAGCGTGGAAAACCGGCTGCTCGATCTGCCGGCGGGTGTGTTGCCGGCCACGCTGGAGGCCGCCGCCAACTACATCAGCAGCCGGCTCGCCGGTCTCACCCTCGCCGAGGCGATGGCGCGGCTGGAGATCGAGATCGCGCGGGATCGCGCCGCGCTCGACCAGTTGACCCAGACGGCGGTGGCCGCCGGGCTGGCAGCCTGGTCATCGGATGCCGCGGCGCGCCCGGTGCTGATCGTGCGTGGCCAGGCCCATCTGATTGAAGGCGAGGTGGGCGGAGAGGTCGATCTGGAACGCGTGCGCCAGCTGCTCGATGACCTGGAAGACAAGGCCGAACTCATTCGCCTGCTCGAAAGCGCGCGCGGCGCGGATGCCACCCGCATCTTCATCGGCGCCGAATCGCGGCTGTTCTCGCTTTCCGGTTCCAGCGTGATTGCCGCGCCCTATCGCGGCAGCGATGGCCGTGTGATCGGTGTGGTGGGGGTTATCGGGCCGACGCGGTTGAACTATGCGCGTGTCATCCCCATGGTGGACTACACCGCACGCACCCTGAGCAGACTGGTATCATGACCGACACGACCGACACGCCGGAAACCACCCCCGAAGCCGCACCGGAAGCGATTGATCTGGCCGAGGCGCTGCTGGCCAAGGACAACGAGATCGCCGAGCTGAAGGACCGGGTGCTGCGCACCATGGCCGACCTCGAAAACACCCGCCGCCGGCTGGAGCGCGACAAGGCGGAGGCCACCCAATATGCCGTCACCAGCTTTGCCCGCGAGATGCTGGCGGTAGCGGAGAATCTGCGCCGCGCCGTGGCCGCCCTGCCGGCCGAGGGCTTTGACCAGGTGCGCGCCGGCATCGAGGCGACCGAGCGCGAACTGCTCGCCATCTTTGGCCGCCAGGGCATCGCCCGCATCGAGATCACGCCCGGCGAGCCGCTGGACCCCAACCGCCACCAGGCGATGATCGAGGTGGACGCCGAGCATCCGGCCGGCAGCGTGGTCGCTGAACTGGCCAGCGGCTGGACCATCCGCGACCGGCTGTTGCGCCCGGCGATGGTAAGCGTGGCGCGCGCCGAGGCCTGACGACTCGCCCGGCTATCGAACCCATAGTCGGCCTGCGGGCTTGACCTTGCAGCCGGACAAGGCATGGGTGGAGCCATGCTGCTGTTCGACCGTCTCTTCAAACGCTTCCTTCAGCACGGCGAACTGATCGTCGTCGATCCGGCCGGGCAGGAGCGCCGCTATGGCCGGCCCCACCCTGAACGCGCGCCCGTGCGCATCCGTCTGGCCGACAATGCCACGGCGCGGGCCATCGCCCTGAACCCGGCGCTGGGGGCGGGTGAGGCCTTCATGGACGGGCGCCTGCAACTGCTCGACGGCGACATCCTCGCCCTGCTCGATCTCGTCACCTGGAACCTGCGCTGGGAACGCGACAACCCGGTGCGCTTTGCCCTGTGGCGGCAGGCGCAGATTGCCGCCTGGTGGGACGGCATCAACTTCGCGCGGCGCTCCAAGCGCAATGTCGCTCATCATTATGACCTCGACGACCGGCTGTATGACCTGTTCCTCGATCCGCACCGGCAATATAGCTGCGCCTATTGGGCCCCCGGCATCACCACGCTGGAGGCCGCGCAGGAAGCCAAGCTCGCGCACATCGCGGCCAAGCTCGACCTGAAGCCGGGGATGCGGGTGCTCGACATCGGCTGCGGCTGGGGCGGGCTGGCGCGCTACCTCCACAAGGTGTCGGGCGCCCATGTCACCGGTGTCACCCTGTCGGAAGAGCAGCTGAAATATGCAAAGGCGGAAGCCGCGCGGCAGGGCCTCACGGGCGTCGACTATCAGTTGATCGACTATCGCAGCGTCACCGGCCAGTTCGACCGGATCGTCTCGGTCGGCATGTTCGAACATGTCGGTCTGCCGCACTATCGCCAGTTCTTCGATACGGTGGAGCGGCTGCTCACCAGCGATGGCGTGGCGCTCATCCACACCATCGCGCGCGCCGACGGGCCCGGCGCCACCGATCCGTGGACCGCCAAGTATATCTTCCCCGGCGGCTATTCCCCGGCCGTCTCGCAGATCATCCCGGCGATCGAGAAGGCCTGGCTGTGGATCACCGACATCGAGGTGCTGCGCCTGCATTACGGCCACACGCTGAAGGCCTGGTATGACCGCTGTGCCGAGAAGCAGGCCGAGATCGAGGCGCTCTATGACGGCCGCTTCTTCCGCATGTGGATGTTCTATCTTGCCGCCGCGCGCTGCGCCTTCATGAACGATGGCCACATGAACGTGCAGATCCAGCTGACCAAGCGGCGCGACACGCTGCCGTTGAGTCGCGATTACATGCGCGACGTGGAACGCACGCTGCCGGGCGGCGCGCCTTAGGGTCAGGACCTGTTTAGTCCATGCCCCGGCACGGTGCGGAGAGCCCCGGCACGAGTGAGCAAGCGCAGTGGCGGTAGCAGAGCTACCGACCAAGCGCAGCGAGCGCTGGGCCGGGGCTCTCCGCGCCGCCCGCCGGGTTGCCCGCAGAGGCAAAATGGCGTCGTTGCGGCCGCTCGCCGGGGGGCGAAGCCCCGCCTTCGCGTCCGCGCCTAGCCATTTCGCCTCTGCGGGCAATGACGGGGCATGAACTAAACAGGTCCTGACCCTAATCCACCCAGGCCGCTTCCTTCTCGGCCGCGCGCTTGTCGAGTTCGGCGCGGCTAATCTTCTCGGACGCCGACTTCAGCTGGCCGCAGGCCGCCAATATGTCCCGCCCACGCGGGGTGCGTACCGGGCACGAAATGCCGGCCTTGAACACGATGTCCGAAAAGGCGCGGATGCGTTCGTCGGACGAACATTCGTAGAAGCTGCCCGGCCACGGGTTGAACGGGATCAGGTTGACCTTGGCCGGCAGCTTGTAGCGGCGGATCAGGCGGACCAGCTCGCGCGCATCCTCGTCGCTGTCGTTCTTGCCGGCCAGCATCACATACTCAAACGTGATGCGCCGCGCGTTGTTGGCACCGGGATAGGCGGCGCAGGCCGCCAGCAGTTCCTCGATACCGTACTTACGGTTCAAGGGCACGATCTCGTCGCGAATCTCCTTGGTGACAGCATGCAGGCTGACGGCCAGGTTCACCCCGATCTCGGCCCCGGCGCGCGCCATCATCGGCACCACGCCGCTGGTCGAAAGCGTGATGCGGCGCTTCGACAGCCCCAGCCCGTCGCCATCCATGACGATCTGCAGGGCGGTCTTCACATTGTCAAAATTGTAAAGCGGTTCGCCCATGCCCATCATCACGATGTTGGTGAGCATGCGGCCTTCCGGCGTGTAGTTGTTGCCCGGATTGTGGGCGCCCGGCACCCAGGGCACATCATCGCCGTCATCATCATCGGCGGCATCGTTGGTCACCGGCCGCACGATCGGCACCGGCGTGGCCCCCGGCCATTCGCCCAGCGCATCGCGGGCTAGCATCACCTGGCCCACGATCTCGGCCGGGGTGAGGTTCCTGACCAGCTTCATCGTGCCGGTGTGGCAGAAGCGGCAATTGAGCGTGCAGCCGACCTGGCTCGACACGCACAGGGTGCCGCGCGTCGCATCGGGGATGAACACGCACTCGGCTTCCTCGCCATCGGCGAAGCGCAGCAGCCATTTGCGCGTGCCATCCAGCGACACCTGCGCGGTCACCACCTCGGGCCGGCCGACTACGAAGTGCGCGGCGAACAGCGCGCGATGCTCCTTGGCGATGTTGGCCATGGCAGCAAACTCGGTGGCGCCGCGGTGGTAGATCCAGTGCCACAGCTGCCGGCTGCGCATGCGGGCGGTCTTCGGGTCCAGCCCGATGCCTTCCAGCGCGCCGGCAATGGCCGGCCGGTTAAGGCCAACAAGATCGATGCGGCCATCGGCGCGCACCGTGGCCTTGCGCGGCATTACATGCGGATCAACGGGGCCGGGAATGGGCATCAGGGGGGCAGTCATCATCGGCGGCCCTTAACGCAAAAGCCGGGCGTGGGCAAAGCGGGTGGGCACGGCCGGCGGCGAAGCCGCCGAGTCCGTGCGAAAGGTCAGGAAAGCGAGGGGCCGCGGCAAAGCCGCGCCGTCGAAGCTGTTCGGCGGGCTTTCTGGCCCGCCGCCAGCCCGGCCGGTCTTGCCGGAGTCGGTGGTTAGCGCGCTGCGCTATCCGCACGCCCGGCGGCGCATTACATCGCGCTGATACCACCATCCACATACAGACCGTGGCCGGTCACCATCTTGGCTTCGTCAGACGCCAGGTAAACAGCGGCCCAGGCGATGTCGTCCGGCTCGCCCACCGCGCCGAGCGGGATCTGGCGGCCGAGCTTGGCCAGGCCCTCTTCGCGACCCAGCCGTTCGGTGATGCCATTCAGGATCGGCGTGTCGATGAACACCGGGTGGATGCTGTTGCAGGTGATTCGATATTGCTGTTTGGCGCAGTGCAGCGCCACGCTCTTGGTGAGGTGGCGCACGGCCGCCTTGGCGCTGTTGTAGGCGGCGCTGTTGTGGGCGGCGATGACGCCGGCGATGCTGCTGATGTTGATGATGCTGCCGCGCACGCCCGTTTCGCGCACGGTCTTCGCCATGGTCGGCAGGGACAGTTTGCAGCCCAGGAACACGCTGTCGAGATCGATGCTGTGGACCCGCTTCCACGTCTCGAAGTCGGTGGCTTCCACCGTCGAGCCACCAGCGATCCCGGCATTGTTGACCAGCACGTGAAAGCCGCCCCATTTTTCTTCCGCAAAGGCGATGGCCGCCGCCCAGTCGTCCATGCTGGTGACATCATGGCGGCAGGCGACCGCCGCTTCCCCGATGCTGGCGGCGACCGCCTTCACCCCGGCCTCGTTGATGTCGGTCAGCACGAGCCGGGCGCCTTCCTCCGCCATGCGGCGGGCCATCGCCTCGCCCAGCCCCTGCGCCGCGCCCGTGATCAGCGCCACCTTGCCCGCCAGTCGGTTCATGTCACTCTCCCCGTATCATTTGCATCACGCTGCCCGCCGCGGCCGGGCTGAGCAAGCTGTGTTTCCGCTAGGGCTGCCCTTGACGCCCGGAGGCACGCGCCATACCTCCCCACCCATGGCCATACTTCCCATCATCGAGACGCCTGACGTGCGCCTCAAGCAGATCAGCACGCCGGTGGCCACGGTCACCGACGCGCACCGCCAGCTGATCGCCGACATGTTCGAGACCATGTATGACGCGCCGGGCATTGGCCTGGCCGCCATCCAGGTCGGCGTGCCGGAACGCATCCTGGTGATCGACCTGCAGCCCGAAGCCGACGGCACGCCCGAGGATGCCAAGCCGGAAGACATCGTGCGGGTGAAGCAGCCGCGCGTCTTCATCAACCCGGAGATCGTCTGGGCGTCCGACGAACTGTCGGTCTACCAGGAAGGCTGCCTGTCAGTCCCCGAGATGTTTGCCGATGTTCTGCGCCCGGCGCGCATCCGGGTGAAATGGCTCGACGAACAGGGCGCCGCCCACGAGGAGGAGCTCGATGGGCTGCTTGCCACTTGCCTGCAGCACGAGATGGACCATCTGAACGGCGTGCTGTTCATCGATCACCTCAGCCGGCTGAAGCGCGACATGCTCTTGAAGAAGCTGGAAAAGCTGCGCCGGACGAAGCGCGCCGCCTGAGGCTCAGGCCAACGCCGCCAGGATCAGCGCGGCGGCATCCTCCGGCGGCTTCAGGCGTGCCGGGTCCTCGCCCGGATAGGCGCGGGCGCGCATCGTGGTGCGGGTGGCGCCCGGATCGACGATGTGGGTGCGGATGTTGGAGATGTTGCGCACCTCCTCGCCATAGGTCCGCACCAGATTCTCCAGCCCCGCCTTCGACACGGCATAGCCGCCCCAATAGGCACGCGGGGCGGCGGCCACCGACGAGGTGACGGCCACCACGTGCGCCGCTGCCGACTGCCGGAGCCAGGGATCGAAGGCGCGGATCAGGCGCATGTTGGCGGTGAGGTTCAAGGCCAGCAGCCGGTCCCATTCCTTCAGATCAAGGTGCGGCACCGGCGCCAGCGTGCCCAGCTGCGCGGCGTTGAGGATCAGCGCGTCGAGCCGGCCCCAGCGCGCGCCCACCGCACTGCCCAGCCGATCGATGGCCTCGCCATCGGCAAGATCGAACGGCGCAATGGTGGCGGTGCCGCCGGCCTTGTGAATCTCGTCGTCCACCCGGGTCAGGCCATCCTCGCTGCGGGCGGTGAGGATCACGTGCCAGCCGGCGCGCGCCAAGGCCAGAGCGGTGGCGGCGCCGATGCCGCGGCTGGCGCCCGTGACGAGCGCCAGTTTCTTGTCGGTGATGTCGGTCATGCGGCGGCCTTAGGCGGGCAGGGGCAGGCGGGTCAAATCACCCGTTCCGCAAGCAAGCTCAACTGGTCCGGCACCTCCACCTCCTCCTGGTCGGTCAGGCGGGTGGGATAGTCTCCGGTGAAGCAGGCATCGCAGTATTGCGGGGCGTGCTCGTCGCGGGTGGGTTCGCCCACGGCGCGGTAGAGCCCGTCGATGGACAGGAAGGCCAGGCTGTCGACCTTGATAAAGTCGCGCATGCGCTCCACGTCCATCTGCGCTGCCAGCAGCTTGGAGCGTTCCGGCGTGTCGACGCCATAGAAGCAGCTGTGCCGGGTCGGCGGGCTGGCGATGCGCATGTGCACCTCCTCGGCGCCGGCCTCGCGCAGCATCTGCACGATCTTCACGGATGTCGTGCCGCGCACGATCGAATCATCGATCAGCACGATGCGCTTGCCGGCGATCAGCGCGCGGTTGGCATTGTGCTTCAGCTTGACGCCGAGGTTCCGGATCTGGTCGCCGGGCTGGATGAAGGTGCGGCCGATATAATGGCTGCGGATGATGCCCAGTTCGAAGGGGATGCCGCTTTCCTGGGCATAGCCGATGGCGCCCGGCACCCCGCTATCGGGCACCGGCACCACCATGTCGGCGTCCACCGGGTTCTCGCGCGCCAGCTCGGCGCCGATGCGCTTCCTGACTTCGTAGACCGAGGCGCCGTCCATCATCGAATCGGGCCGGCTGAAATAGACATGCTCGAAGATGCAGGGCCGCGGCCGCTGCGGCGCGAACGGGCGCAGGGACCTGAGGCCGCGCGCCGAAAGGATGATCAGCTCGCCCGGTTCCACGGAGCGCAGGAAGGTTGCCCCCACCATGTCGAGCGCCACGGTTTCGGAAGCGAGGATATAGGAGTCGCCCAGCCGCCCCAGCACCAGCGGCCTTATGCCCAGCGGGTCGCGGCAGGCCAGCATGCCCTCGCTGGTCAGGCAGATGAGGCTGTAGGCGCCCTCCACCCGCTTCAGCGCGTCGATGAAGCGGTCGAGCAGGGTGCGATAGGAAGAGGTGGCGACGAGGTGGATGATCACCTCGGTGTCGCTGGTCGACTGGAAGATGGCGCCCCGCCGCACCAGCTCGCGGCGCAGGGTGGTGGCGTTGGAGATGTTGCCATTGTGTGCGACCGCAAAGCCGCCGCTGGCCAGTTCGGCAAACAGCGGCTGCACGTTGCGCAGCGCCGTCTCGCCCGTGGTGGAATAGCGGTTGTGGCCGATGGCAATCTCGCCCTTCAGCCGGTTGATCACCGCGTCATTGTCGAAATTGCCGGCCACGTGGCCCATGGCGCGGTGGGTGTGGAAATCCTTGCCGTCAAAGCTGGTGATCCCGGCGGCTTCCTGGCCGCGATGCTGGAGGGCGTGCAGGCCCAGCGCCACCAGCGCCGAGGCACCTTCCGCTCCATAGACGCCGAACACGCCACACTCCTCGTGGAGATGATCCTGTTCCCACGGGTCGGTGGTGAGCATCGCTTCCATCGGGGCTAGCCTTTGTCTTTCGGCAGGTGGCGCGCCATATAGGGTGCATCGGGGGCTTTGTCTGCCCCCGTGTTGTGATGAAAGTGTCACATATGGGCACAGCGATGGACGAGACCCTCGAATTTCAGCCCAGATGGGGTGCCGATGGCCTGTTGACCGCTGTCGCAGTGGACGCCGCATCGGGCGACGTGCTGATGGTGGCGCACATGAACGCCGATGCCCTTGCCGCCACGCTCGCCACCGGCGAGGCGCATTACTGGAGTCGCAGCCGTCGTGAACTCTGGCACAAGGGCGCGACCAGCGGCGCCATCCAGCGCGTCGTCGAGATCCGGGTGGATTGCGATCAGGATTGCCTGCTTTTGAGGGTCGAGCCGGTGGGACCCGCGTGCCATACCGGGCGTCGCAGCTGCTTCTATCGCCGGCTTGATGGCGGCCGGCTGGAAATGACTGGAGACGCAGCATGAGCATTCCGACCGGGCTTGAAATGACGGTGTTCGACGAGGTGTTCCGCAACCGCCCGCATGAGCGGTTCAATGTCCTGCGTGAACACGACCCGGTGCATGCCGATACGCAGCTGGGCCGCGTGCTGCTCACCCGCGCCGCCGATGTCGCCGTCGTGCTGAAGGACCGCAGCCTGTCAGTCGACCAGCGCAACGCCGCGCCCGACACCATCGTGCAGCGCCTGGTGACCGATCAGGACCGCGAGGCGCCGCGATCGATGCTGGTGCTCGATGATCCCGATCATGCCCGTCTGCGCCGGCTGGTCACCCATGCCTTCAACGCCCGCGCCATCGAGGCGGTGAAGCCGCGCGTGGGCGAGGTGGCGGACGAGCTGCTCGACGCGGTCGCGGGCAAGGACAAGTTCGACATCATCGAGGATTTTTCATCGCCGCTACCGATCATCGTGATTGCCGAGATGCTGGGCGTCGGCGCTGCCGATCGGCCCGATTTCCAGCGCTGGTCGAAGGGGCTGGCCAATGTCTTCTCGCCGATCCGCACGCCCGAACTGCTGGCGCAGCTGAAGGAAAATGCCGACGCTCTGACTGCCTATTTCGAACGCGCCATTGCCGAACGACGCGCCGCCCCGCGCGATGACCTGATCAGCGCGCTGATCGCGGTTGCCGACGGGGAAGACCGGCTGACGACCCAGGAAATCGTCACCATGTGCAACCTGCTGCTGCTGGCCGGCAACCTCACCACCACCGATCTCATCGGCAATTGCGTGCTGGCCCTGCTGCGCCACCCCGACCAGCTGGCCAAGGTGAAGGCCAACCCGGCGCGCTTGGCCGATGCCATCGAGGAAACGCTGCGATTGGACCCGCCGGTGGTGCAGTCCCTGCGCATCCCGCTCGCCCCGCGCGAGATCGGCGGCTGCCCGGTGCGCGCCGGCGAGGCGGTGACGACCTTCCTGATGGCCGCCGGGCAAGACCCGGCGCTGCATGAAGACCCGCTGCGATTCGACATTGACCGGGCCGACAAGACGCACTTTGCCTTTGGCGGCGGCGTGCATTTCTGCCTGGGCGCACCATTGGCCCGAGCCGAGGCCGAGATCGCGCTCAATCGCCTGTTCGCGCGCTTCCCGGATCTCAAGCTCACCGGCGATCCCATAGAGCGCAACATCTCGGCAGCGTTCAACGGCGTGCAGCAACTGTGGGTTCGCCCTTGAGGCTTGACTTATGCCGATTGACGAGATGGTCGAATTCGGCGTGCGGGCAGGTCTGGAAGCGGCAGGTCCGTTGATCGAGGTGGCTGGTCAGGGCCGCAGTCGCCTCGCTGCCGGGTTGCGTGCCCTGATGTGGCTGGCTGCTACCGTGATGTGCGCAGGGTTGTTGTGGCTAATGTTGCAGCCGGAGCGGACCGGCAGCCCGATTGTCCTTGCTATCAGCGGTGCGCTCACTGCTGCGGCTGGCGCTTGGCTGGCCATGAAACTGACCGGCGAGGTGCGGCTGCTGCGCTTCTGGGGGGAGCCCAATATCAGCATGACCGACAAAGGCCTCGTCATTCCCGGTCATTTGCCGATTGCATGGACGGACATCGTGTCGATCACGGCCGACCGCCGTCGGCGGCGCGGACTGGTTCACATTGTCTGCACCGGGACGCGCAGGCGCAATGTCATGATACCGAGCAGCAAGCCCGAGGCCTTGGCCAAGGCACTGTTGGCCGAGAAGGGGCGTCAGCCATGAGGATGCTGTTGGCCGGCGCCACCGGCCTTGTCGGCAACCTGGTGCTGGCGCGCTGCCCGGAGGCCATCCCGGTCAGCCGCCGGCCCATCGCGGGGCGCCCAGGCGTGGTTGCCGATTTCGACGATCTGCCGCCGCTGCCGGAAGCGCAGGTCGCTATCTGCGCGCTCGGCACGACGCGGGCCAAGGCCGGCAGCGATGCGGCTTTCCGGGCGGTGGACCATGACGCGGTGCTGGCCTTCGCCCGCGCCGCCAAGGCAGCGGGGGTGACGCATTTTATCCTGGTCAGCAGCGTCGGCGCAAACCCCAAGGCCAGCCTGCTCTACCCACGCACCAAGGGCGAAGTGGAGGCGGCGCTGGCCGCAATGGGATTCGCCCGGCTCGACATCCTCCAGCCAGGCCTCCTCATTGGCAACCGCGCCGAACGGCGGCCGGTGGAGCGCTTCCTGCAATGGGCCGCGCCGGTGATGGACCTCGCCCTGCCGCGCGACCTGGGCAGCTTGCCGGCGGAGGCGGTGGCGCGGGCCATCGTGACCCTGACTCGGCAGACGACGCCAGGCCTCGTGCGCCATACCAACCGCGCCATTGCCGCATTGGCGCGGGGGTGAGCTTGCAAACCGCAGCGGGCTGACCGCTGGCTTATGCCCCGGTCTCAGACGCTCCCACGCGCCGTCTTGACAAGACAGCGGTCAAAGGCGCCGGATGTGGCGGACATTCCCGCCGCGTCTGACTTCAAGACAACCCGCAAGCAGAGGAACCTGCGTGATGACCGCCAATCGCCAGATCTTGCTCGCGCAGTTGCCCGGCGGCGACCAGCTTGGCCCGCAGCACTTCACGCTCAACACCGCCGAGGCCGGAACGCCGGGGCCGGGCGAAGTGCTGTTGAAGATCCTCTATGTCAGCCTGGATGCTGCCAACCGGGCCTGGATGCAGGGCGCTACCTACCGGGCGGCGATCCAGGCCGGTGACGTGATGGCCGGCGGGGCGTTGGCGGAAGTGGTCGCGTCCAATGCCGCCCACCTTTCGCCCGGCGATCTCGTGTTCGCCGATACCGGCTGGCAGGAATATGCCGTGCTGCCGGCCAAACATCTGGCGAAGATCCCGCGGATGGAGCCGCTGACCCATCTGCTGAGCGTCTACGGCGTCGCCGGGTTGACCGCCTATTTCGGGCTGCTGGCGTGCGGCGCGCCCAAGGCCGGCGAGACGGTGGTGGTTTCGGCGGCGGCCGGGTCGGTGGGGTCCCTCGTCGGGCAGATTGCGAAGCTCAAGGGTTGCCGGGTCATCGGCATCGCCGGCGGCAAGGCCAAGGGCCAGCTTTTGGTGGACGAGCTAGGGTTCGACGCGGTGATCGACTATAAATCAGAAAATGTCCGCAAGGCCCTGCGCGAAGCCGCGCCCGATGGGGTGGACGTTTATTTCGACAATGTTGGCGGCGACATATTGGAAGCGGTGCTGTTCAACATGAAAACCCACGGCCGCATCGTCTGTTGCGGCGCTGTCTCGCAATATGACGGCGCCGCCCCGCCCTATGGTCCGCGCGGTATCCCCGGCCTGATCGTCACCAAGCGCCTGATCATGCGCGGCTTCATCGTGATGGATTTCGCGGCGGATGAGGCGCAGGCGTTGAAGGACCTTCAGGGATGGGTGGCGGATGGCTCCCTCAAGGTGCGTGAGGATGTGCTGGAGGGGCTGGAAAGCCTGCCGGGCGCCCTGATCGGGCTTCTGGCGGGGGACAATGTCGGCAAGCGTATGGTGCGGGTCTCTTAGAGTCAGGACCCAAATATTGGCCCCGCCCCGCCGCGCGGCCTTGGCAGCCGTTCGGTGGAAGCGATGGCGGGCGCCATTGTGGCCCTGACCAAATGTTGCGATTCTTGTGTCTTTCGCCAAGCCAACCGCGCCATCGCCAGCTTGACCTTAACGTAAACGTCAACTACCCCCTTCGGCCATGAGCAATCCGGCTGAGGCTCCCCGCACTGACGAGTCGCCCGCAGCGCTTCTGCATGCCTTTGCCACCGCGCCCGCACCGCCCGCTGCTGGCGATGCCAGTCACTTCTCGATCACCGAATTGGCGCTGGCCTTCAACATCACCCCGCGCGCCATCCGTTTCTATGAAGACCAGGGCCTGATCACGCCGGAGCGGCAGGGGCAGAACCGCATCTACAGCCGCCGCGATCGCGCCCGGCTGGCGTGGATCCTGCGCGCCAAGAATGTCGGCTTCAGCCTCGCCGAAATCCGCGAGATGATCGATCTTTATGACGTTGGCGATCACCGCCTGACGCAGAAACGTGTTACACTCGAAAAATGCCGGGCGCGCATTGCGCTCCTGACCGAACAGCGTGCCGACATCGATGCGACGATCCAGGAATTGCAACAATTCTGCGAGATCGTCGAACAATCGCTGAAGCCCTGAAGCGAGACCAAGATGCCCCTCTATCGCGCCCCGGTGAAAGACACGCTGTTCGTGCTGGAGGCGGTGGCGGGCCTCTACAACCATGGCAATGTGCCGGGCTTCGAGGCCGTCTCGCCCGACCTTGTCGAGGCCGTGTTGAGCGAGGGCGGCAAGTTCTGCGCCGAGGTGCTGGCACCCTTGAACCTGCCCGGTGACCGGCAGGGCTGCACGCGGCACGCCGATGGCAGCGTGACCGCGCCCGATGGCTTTCGCGAGGCCTATCGCCAGTTCTGCGAAGGCGGCTGGGGCGGGCTGATCGCCGATCCGCACCACGGCGGCCAGGGCCTGCCCTACACGATCGGGGCGGTGCTGCAGGAATTTATCGCAGCCAGCAACATGGCGTTCGGCATGTATCCCGGCCTGTCAGAAGGCGCGCAGGCCGCCATCGAGGTGGTGGGCAGCCCCGAACAGAAGGCGAAGTGGCTGCCGCCGATGGTGCAGGGCCGCTGGACCGGCACCATGAACCTGACCGAGCCGCATTGCGGGACGGACCTGGGCCTGATCCGCACCCGCGCCGAGCCGAACGCCGATGGCACATGGTCCATCACCGGCACCAAGATCTTCATCTCGGCCGGCGAGCATGACCTCTCTGAAAACATCATCCACCTCGTTCTGGCCAAGACGCCGGGCGCGCCGGACAGCGTGAAGGGCATCAGCCTGTTCATCGTGCCGAAGTTCATCGTGAATGATGACGGCAGCTTGGGCGCCCGCAATGCCGTCTCCTGCGGCTCCATCGAGCACAAGATGGGCATCCACGCCAACGCCACCTGCGTGATGAACTACGATGGCGCCACCGGCTGGATGCTGGGCGAGGAGATGAAGGGCCTCGCCGCCATGTTCATCATGATGAATGCGGCGCGGCTGGGGGTGGGCATCCAGGGTCTGGCGCAGGCCGACGCCGCCTATCAGAACGCGGTCGAATACGCGAAGAGCCGCCTGCAGGGCCGCAGCTTGACCGGCCCGAAGAACCCGGATTGCAAGGCCGATCCAATCATAGTCCACCCCGATGTGCGCCGCATGCTGATGGACGCGCGCGCCTATACCGAAGGCATGCGGGCGCTGGTGCTGTGGGGCGCCATCCGCGTGGACCTGTCGAGGAAGGCGCCCGACGCCGCGGAGCGCGAGCTGGCGGACGACCTGATCAGTCTGCTCACCCCGGTCATCAAGGGCTATGGCACCGATCGCGGCTATGAAGTCGCCACCAACTGCCAGCAGGTGCTGGGCGGCCATGGCTATATCGCCGAATGGGGCATGGACCAGTTCGTGCGGGATGCCCGCATCGCCATGATCTATGAAGGCACCAACGGCATCCAGGCGCTTGACCTCGTTGGCCGCAAGCTCGGCTCCAAGGGCGGCCGCGGCACCCAGACCTGGCTCGGCCTTGTCGGCGCCGATCTGGCGGCGGCCAGCGACGAGCGGCTGGCCTTCATCACCCAACCGCTGGCCCGTGCGCTCGGCGATATCCAGGCGGGCGTGATGTGGCTGCTGCAGAACGGCATGGCCAATCCCGACAATGCCGGCGCCGGGGCGACAGCCTTCATGCGCATGATGGGCCATGTCGCGCTGGGCCACATGTGGCTGAAGATGAGCACTGCCAGCCTTGCCGCCCTTGATGCCGGGACCTCCGATCCCGATTTCTTCAGTGCCAAGCTCACCACCGCGCGCTTCTTTGCAGCCCGCGTGCTGCCGGAGACCCAAAGCCTGAAATCCCAACTGGAAGCTGGCGCCGAGACCGTGATGGCGCTGCCTGCCGAGATGTTCTGAAAGGACCGAGCATGACCGAAGCCTATATCTATGATGCCGTCCGCACCCCGCGCGGCAAGGGCCGCAAGGACGGCAAGCTGCACGAGATCACCCCGATCCAGCTCGCCACCCAGGTTCTGCAGGCGGTGCGCGACCGCACCGGCATCGACACCGCTGATGTTGATGATGTCGTCCTTGGCTGCGTCTCGCCGGTGGGTGAGCAGGGCAGCGACATCGCGCGTGTCGCCGTGCTCAATGCCGATTATGCCGAAACCACGGCCGGCGTGCAGATCAACCGCTTCTGCGCCTCGGGCCTCGAAGCCACCAACATGGCCGCCGCCAAGGTGATGGCCGGCGAAGCGATGTTCGCCATCGGTGGCGGCGTTGAATCGATGAGCCGCGTGCCGATGGGCAGCGACGGCGCCGCCTGGGCGATGGACCCGGCCGTTGCCTACAAGACCTATTTTGCGCCGCAGGGCATTGGTGCCGATCTGATCGCCACCAAATACGGCTTCAGCCGCAACGATGTCGACGCCTATGCCATGGAATCGCAGGCCCGCGCCGCCCGCGCCTGGGCTGAAGGCCGCTTCAAGAAGAGCATCGTGCCGGTGAAGGACGTGATCGGCGAAGTCGTGCTCGCCCACGACGAGCATATGCGCCCCGGCACCGACATGCAGTCGCTGGGCGGCCTTGCGCCGGCCTTCCAGGCCATCGGGGAAGCCATGCCCGGCTTCGATGCCATCGCCCTGATGCGCTATCCGGAGGTCGAGAAGATCAACCATGTTCACCACGGCGGCAATTCGTCGGGCATCGTCGATGGCGCCTCGGCCATCCTGATCGGCAACAAGGAAATGGGCGAGAAATACGGCCTGAAGCCGCGCGCCCGCATCCGCGCTATGGCTTCGATCGGTTCGGAACCGATGATCATGCTGACCGGCCCGGAATTCGTGGCGCAGAAGGTGCTGCAACGCGCCGGCATGACCAAGGACGACATCGACCTGTTCGAACTGAACGAGGCCTTTGCCTCCGTCGTGCTGCGCTACATGCAGGCGCTGAACATCCCGCATGACAGGATCAACGTGAACGGCGGCGCCATCGCCATGGGCCACCCGCTCGGCGCCACCGGCGCGATGATCCTGGGCACAGTGCTCGACGAACTGGAGCGCACCGGCAAGGGCACCGCGTTGGTGAACCTGTGTGTCGGTGCCGGCATGGGCACCGGGACCATCATCGAACGGATCTGAGCGCCAACGTCGCTGATCCATTGCTGAACGACATCAAGGGGAAACCCAATGACCACCGCCATCCACACCGAACTCGATGCCGACGGCATCCTCCTCCTCACCATCGACGTTCCCGGCCAGTCGATGAACGTCATCACGCCCGAAGTGCAGGCCGATCTGGCTGCCGCCATCGAACGGCTGAAGACCGACGATGCCGTGAAGGGCGCCGTGCTCACCAGCGGCAAGGCCAGCGGCTTCATGGCTGGGGCGGATCTGAAGGGCATGGGCGCGCTGTTCGGCGGCGGCGCTGCACTGCCCGAAGGCAAGTCGAAGATGGCCGCGCTGTTCGATGGCGTGTTCGGCCTCAACAAGCTGCTGCGCGATCTGGAGACCTGCGGCAAGCCGGTGGCCGCCGCGGTCAATGGCCTGGCGCTGGGCGGCGGCCTCGAATTCGTGCTGGCCTGCCATTATCGCGTGGTGGCCGACAATCCCAAGATCACGCTCGGCCTGCCCGAGATCATGGTTGGCCTGTTCCCCGGCGCGGGCGGCACCCAGCGCCTGCCGCGCCTGATGGGTATCCAGCCCGCCCTCATGTATCTCCTCCAGGGCAAGAACATGAGCCCGCAGGAGGCGCTGGGCTTCGGTGTGGTGCAGGAAGTCGCCCCGGCGGCCGACATCGTGGCGCGAGCCAAGGCCTGGGTGAAGGCCAACCCCAATGGCGGCGTGCAGCCGTGGGACACCAAGAACTTCAAGTTCCCTGGCGGTCCGGCCACGGCGCTCAACCCCAATTTCGCGCAGATCTTCGTGGGCGGCACCGCGATGACGCACGTGAATGCCGGCGACAACATGAACGCGCCCCGGGCCATCCTGTCGGCGGTCTATGAAGGCTGCCAGGTGCCGATGGACCTCGCCATCCGCATCGAGAGCAAATATTTCGCCAAGGTCGTGGCCGACCCGCAGGCCGGCAACATGATCCGCAGCCTGTTCGTGTCGAAGCAGGCCGCCGAAAAGGGCGCCCGCCGCCCGAAGGACGTGCCCCCGGCGCCAACCAAGAAGGTCGCCATGCTGGGCGCCGGCCTGATGGGCGCCGGCATCGCCATGGTCAGCGCGCAGGCCGGTATCGAGGTGGTGCTGCTCGACACCACGATGGAGGCTGCCGAGAAGGGCAAGGCCTATACCGCAGACCGGCTGGCGAAGAAGAAGATGCCGGCCGACAAGGCGCAGGCCATCCTCGACCGCATCAAGCCGACCACCGATTATGCCGATCTCGCTGGGTGTGACCTTGTCATCGAAGCCGTGTTCGAAACCCGCGAGATCAAGGCCAGGGTGACCCAGGCCACCGAGGCGGTGCTGGGCCCGAACGTGATCTTCGGCTCCAACACCTCCACCCTGCCGATCACCGGGCTGGCCGAAGCGTGGTCGAAGCCGGAGAATTTCATCGGCATCCACTTCTTCTCGCCGGTGGAAAAGATGCCGCTGGTGGAGATCATCGTCGGCAAGAAGACCGGCCCGGCCGCCATCGCCAAGGCGCTGGATTATGTCGCGCAGATCCGCAAGACGCCGATCGTGGTGAATGACAGCCGCGGCTTCTACACTTCGCGCTGCTTTGGCACCTATGTGCAGGAGGGCCTGGCCCTGCTGGGCGAAGGCACCACGCCGGCGCTGATCGAGAATGTCGGCAAGCAGATGGGCATGCCGGTCGGGCCGCTGGCGGTGAACGACGAGGTTGGCCTCGACCTCAGCTACAAGGTGGCGCAGCAGACCAAGGCCGATCTGGGCGATGACTACAAGGGTGGGCCGGGCGAAGCGGTCATCGAGAAGATGCACGAACTGGGCCGGCAGGGCCGCAAGAACGCCAAGGGCTTCTATGTCTACCCGGAAGGCGGCGGGAAGAAATTCCTCTGGCCGGATCTGGTGCAGACCGTGGCCGGCGGCCTTGCCGCCAGCCAGCCGAGTGCCGCCGACGTGAAGGAACGGCTGCTCTATCGCCAGCTGGTCGAATGCGCCCGCTGCTTTGCCGAGGGCGTGCTGGAAACCCCGCAGGACGGTGATCTGGGCGCCATCTTCGGCTGGGGCTTTGCGCCGTTCACGGGCGGGCCGTTCAGCCACATGGACACGGTGGGCATCGCCAACGTGGTGGCCACGCTGGATCGGCTGGCACAGCAGCACGGGGCCCGTTTCGCCCCGCCGCAGCTGCTGCGCGACATGGCGGCCCGCGGCGACAGCTTCTACGCGCAGGCGGCACGGCGCGCGGCCTGATCGCCGCTTGCATGGGCCGGGTGAGCGGGGCAGGTTGACCGCATGTCGGTCAGCGCCCCCTTCACCCTGCCCAATGGCCAAAGCTTCCGGAACCGCATCGCCAAGGCAGCGATGACCGAAGGGCTGGCCTGGCGCGACGGCCTGCCCACCACCGCGCACGAAGCCCTCTATCGGCGCTGGGCGCATGGCGGCTGCGGCCTCCTGATCACCGGCAACGTGCTGATCGATCGCGGCGCGCTGGAGCGTCCCGGCAACGTGATCGTTGATGGCCCGTTGTCGGCCGATGCCAAGGTGGCGTGGTCGCGCTGGGCGGCGGCGGCCACCGAAGCCGACACCCAGGCCTGGGTGCAGATCAACCATGCCGGCCGACAGACGCAGAAGCGCGTCAATCCGCACCCCAAGGCGCCGTCGGCCGTTCCGCTGGCACTGCCGGGCGGGCAGTTCGGCATGCCGGTGCCGCTCACCGCCGCCGAGATCAGGGATCTCATTGACCGCTGGGCCACGGCGGCAGCGGTGGCGCGCGAGGCCGGCTTCACCGGTGTGCAGGTCCATGCCGCGCACGGTTACCTGATCAGCCAGTTCCTCTCGCCCCTGGCCAACCGCCGCGACGACGACTGGGGCGGCAGCCTCGAGAACCGCGCCCGCTTCCTCACCGAGACGGTGAAGGCGGTGCGCGCCGCGGTGGGCAGCGATTTTACCCTGTCCGTGAAGCTGAACAGCGCCGATTTCCAGAAGGGCGGCTTTGCGTTCGATGACTGCCTGGTGGTCGCCGGCTGGCTGGCCGATCTCGGCGTCGATTGTCTGGAAATCTCCGGCGGCACCTATGAACAGCCGGCGATGATGGACATGGACGGGCTGGCTCCGCGCGAAGAGCCGAAGCAGCAATCGACCCGCCAGCGCGAGGCCTATTTCGTGGCGCTGGCCCGCGCCCTGATGCAGGCCAAGGCCCCGCCATTGATGGTCACCGGCGGCTTGCGCAGCCTTGCGGCCATGGAGGATGCGATCGCCAGTGGCCTTGCCTTCGTGGGCGTCGGCCGGCCCCTGTGTGCCGAGCCCGACTGCGTCGCCGATCTGTTGGCGGGCGCGTCGGAGGAACTGCCCCGCTTCGAGGACCGGCTGGCGATCGGGCCGGGGATATTGGGTCCGGCCTCGCCATTGAAACTGGTGCGGACGCTCAATGGCTTTGCCGCGCAGGCCTGGTGTTATCAGCAGATCAGGCGGATTGCGGCCGGCGGCGCGGCCGAAAAGCTGAACCCGTTCAAGGCGTTCCTGGCCGAAGAAAGAGAAGCCAAGGCGCGCGCCTGATGCGCCGCCTGCTATTGGCATTGGCCGCCGCCGGACTGGCGCTGCTGCTCGCCGGTTATTGGGGAGCCACTCGCGATCCCGTGGTCACGCGCTATCGGCTGGCGCTGCCCAGCCTGGAGCGACCGCTGCGGCTTGTCCATCTTTCAGACATCCACGGCAGCCCGTGGGACATGCCAGAGGCGCGCATCGCCCGCATCGTCGCCCAGGCCAATGCGCTGCGGCCGGACATCGTGGTCATCACCGGCGATTTCCATGCCAGCAAGCTGATCGATCTGCCGATGCGGCTGGAAGACTCTCTGCGCCCGCTCACGGCGCTGAAGGCGCCGCTGGGCGTGTGGAGCGTGCCGGGCAATCACGACCAGCCATACTGGACGCGGGTGGTGATGCGGCGCTTCGGCCTGAGACTGCTGGCCGGCACGCTGGCCGACGTCGGCCCGGTGCAGATCGCCGGCGCCGACGACCTGATCATGGGTCAGGACAGCATCGCCGGCTTTCGCCGCACCGCGCAGGGCGCCGCGCCCGGCAAGCCGCTGATCGGTCTCGTGCATGAACCTGTGCTGTGGCGGCACCTGCCGGCCAATGTGGCCCTGCTGCTGGCCGGCCACACGCACGGCGGCCAGATCGTGGGGCTGGGCGACCTCAGGATGGGGCCCTTCTATCGCCAGCACCGCCGCGGCCTGTTCCGCAACCGCGCCGGCCAGACGCTGATCGTGTCGGCCGGCATCGGCACCACCTGGGTGCCGCTGCGCCTTGGCGCGCCGGCCGAGATCGTGGTGGTGGAGCTGGTGCCTCAGGCCTCGGGCAGGAAGTCCGGCACCGACAGATAACGCTCGCCGGTGTCATAGTTGAAGCCCAGCACGCGGGCACCGGCCGGCAGTTCCTTCAGCTTGATGGCGATGGCCGACAGGGTGGCGCCCGACGAGATGCCGACCAGCATGCCTTCCTCTTTCGCGGCGCGCAGCGCCCAGGCCTTGGCCTCGCCGCCATCCACCTGCACCACGCCATCGAGCAGCGGCACCTCGAGATTCTTCGGGATGAAGCCGGCGCCGATGCCCTGGATGGGGTGCGGGGAGGGGCTGCCGCCCGAGATGACCGGGCTGGCCGCCGGCTCCACCGCGAACACTTTGAGCCCCGGCCAGCGCCCCTTCAGCACCTGGGCCACGCCCGAAATGTGCCCGCCGGTGCCGACCCCGGTGACGATGGCATCGGGCGGCGCATTGGCGAAATCGGCGAAGATCTCCTCGGCCGTGGTCTTCACGTGGACGGCGATGTTTGCCGGGTTCTCGAACTGCTGCGGCATCCAGGCGCCCGGCGTTGCCGCCACGATCTCGAGGGCGCGGGCGATGGCGCCGTTCATGCCCTTCTCGCGCGGGGTGAGATCAAAGCTGGCGCCATAGGCCAGCATCAGCCGCCGCCGCTCGATCGACATGGACTCGGGCATGACGAGCACGAGCTTGTAGCCCTTCACCGCCGCCACCATGGCAAGGCCGATGCCGGTGTTGCCGCTGGTCGGCTCGACGATGGTGCCGCCGGGCTGCAGCCGGCCGTCGGCCTCCGCCGCCTCGATCATGGCCAGCGCGATGCGGTCCTTGATCGAACCGCCGGGGTTGCTGCGCTCGGACTTGATCCACACTTCGGCATCCGGAAACAGCTTGCCCATCCGGATGTGGGGGGTGTTGCCGATGGTCTCGAGAATAGTGCTGGCCTTCATCGCGATGCCTTTCGCCTGTGCCTCTTCAGCCGTTGTAAGCGCGGCGCCCGGCGGCGCCAACGGCACAATTTCTTGGGGGTGCTTCAGCCATCCCTTCCGGCCGGCGTGTCGAAGCGGTCGGCCGTGCGCAGTTCCGGGAAGCGCCAGGCCCACAGGACGGTGATGATGATGGCGCCGATGCCGCCGGCCACCACCGATGGCACGGCGCCGATGAAGCGTGCCGCCATCCCCGATTCCATCTCGCCCAGCTCGTTGCTGGCCGAAATGAACAGGCCGGACACGCTCGACACGCGGCCGCGCATGTCGTCGGGCGTGTGCAGCTGGATGAGGCTGCCGCGCACGAACACGCTGATGGCATCGGCCGCGCCCAGCACCACCAGGGCACCAAGGCTGAGCGGATAGGAGGTGGACAGGCCGAACACCATGGTCGCCAGCCCGAATAGCGCGACAGAGGCAAACATGATCGGGCCGACATGTCGGCGCACCGGCCGGCTGGCCAGCAGCAGCGCCATGGTCACCGCCCCCACCGCCGGCGCGGCGCGCAGCGGCCCCAGCCCCTCCACGCCAACGTGCAGCACGTCGCGCGCATAGACGGGCAGCATGGCAGTTGCCCCGCCCAGCAGCACGGCGAACAGATCCAGGCTGATGGCGCCCAGCACAACCCGGTTGTGACGGACATAGACGATGCCTTCCACCAGGCTGCGCCACGGTGTGAGCGGCGACGGCGGCGGGCGCGGCACGGGGCGGATCATCAACAGCAGCACGAAGGTGATGCCGAACAGCACGGCCGCCACCAGATAGGGCGTGGCCGGCGAGACGGCATAGAGAAAGGCGCCCAGCGGTGGGCCAAGCACGGCGCCCGACTGCCAGGAGATGCTGTTGAGCGCGATCGCTTGTGGCAGCAGTTCGCGCGGCACCAGATTGGGCCCCAACGCCGCCATCGACGGCCCCTGGAAAGCGCGCGCCACGCCCAGCAGCGCCGCCACCACGAACAGCGCCGCCATCGGAACCTCTCCGGCCAGCGCCAGCGCCCCCGGCACGGCGGCGCAGGCGATTTCGAGGGCGACCGCGGCGCGCGCCATGTGCCGCCGG
>NZ_WMHO01000129.1 GCF_010994245.1 Sandarakinorhabdus rubra | reverse complement strand
CCGCCTCACCGGCGCCGGCTTCGGCGGCGCGCTGGTGGCACTGCTGCCGCGCGCGCGGGCGGCCGGCTTTGCCGAAGCCATCGGCCGCCCAGTGCTCACAGCATATTGAACGGCGTCAGGCCGATTGCCACCTGCCAGCGCTCACCCGGCGCCAGCACCCGCATGCCCGTCCCCGTTCCCGCGCGGTTCAGGCTGTCGGTCATGTGGCTCACCGGTTCGGCGCACAGAAAATCGCTATCGGGCGGGACATAGACGACCGTGCACGACAGATCGTCATCGGGCGTCATCGTCAGGCCAAGGCGCTGTTCCGGCCACAGGATGCTGATGGGGCCGCGCCGCTGCTCATAAACGGTGTCCACCGTCCGGCTCGCCGCCGCCTGCCCGTGCCACCAGTCGATCGCGTCCGCCCGCAGGTCCAGCACGGTGGGCAGCCGCCGCGCATCGACCTGCCATTCGCCGCGGTGCAGTGCATTGAGGCGCGTCAACGGCGTGCGCGGGAAAAACGGGTGAAAGCCCAGGCCCGCCGGCATCGGGGTGTCTGCCCGGTTGGTGATTGCCAGCGTGAACCGGGCGCTGTCGCCGTCCAGCACGAAGGTCTGTTCCGCTGTGAACGCCCACGGCCACGCGCCAGCATCCATCGCCAGGGACAGGTGCAGCCTGTCATCCTGCCGGTCGGCCACGGTCCAGGCTTCCCGCCAGCCCAGGCCATGCATGGCGGGCTCATCCGGATTGTCCGGGTGATTGGGGGGCAAGGCAATATTGCGCCCGCCAAAGCGGAACGTTGAACGGGCGATGCGATTGCTGAACGGCACGAGCGGGAAACAGCCGCTGTTGAGGACACCGGGCGCCCTCTGCCGGCGGAGCAGCGGCAAGCCCCGCCACTCCAGCGCAGCAACGCTGCCCCCCGCCGCCGGATCCACCAACAGGCACAGCGCACCAGAGTCGATGCTGATCATGACGGCACGATAGCAGCAGCAGACCGCCGCATCACGGCCGGGATCGTCGCTGCCTCGGCGCAGCCCGAGCCGCGATCCGGCTGCATCAGCCAAATCGGGGGCAACGGTCAGCCAGGCAACGTGACTTCGGTGGAGCGGGTAGCGGGAATCGAACCCGCGCGTTCAGCTTGGGAAGCTGACAGGCTACCATTACATCATACCCGCAATGGCCGAGGCCGCTTGCCACCGTGCGGGGCGTGCCGTCAACCCGGCGCATTGGCCGCCGCTGCCAAACGCCAGGCGGGCCGCGTCAGATGCTCGGCCAGAAACGCCATCAGCAGCGTCACCCTCAGCGGCCGCAGGCGGCCCGGCGGGGTGACGAGCCACAGGTTGATCGGCGCGAGGCTCCAGCCCGGCAGCACCACCTCCAGCCGGCCATCCTCGATCTCGCGCCACACCGAGAAGAGCGGCTGGATGGCCAGCGCCTCGCCGGCCAGCAGCAGCGGCACCACGAAATCGGCATTGTTCACCATCACCCGGCCCGGCACCTGCCCCTCCCAGCGCGTGCCATCGCCGTGCTCCAGCCGCCACAGACCGGGGTTGGCGAGGTTGCTGTAGTGAATGGCGCGGTGCGTGGTCAGCTCGGCGGGATGCTGCGGCCGGCCGTGGCGCGCCAGATAGGCCGGCGCCGCCACGATGGGCCGCGGCACCGCGCACAGCTTGCGCGCCATCAGGCTGGAATCGGGCAGGGCGGCGATGCGCAGCGCCAGGTCATAGCCGCGCGCCACGATATCCTCCTGCTCGTCACTGAGCCTCAGATCGATGGCGATGTCGGGATGTTCGGCCATGAACAGCGGCAGCAGCGGCGCCAGCTGCGCCTGCGCGAAAGACAGCGGCGCCGTCATCCGCACCAGCCCGGCCGGCTGTCCGGCCTGCACCGCAGCCTCGGCCTCCACCGCCTCGCCATCGGCCAGCAGGCGGCGGGCATGGGCCAGCGCGGCGCGGCCGGTTTCAGTGAGGGTGAGCTGGCGGGTGGTGCGCTGCAGCAGCGGCACCTGCAGCCGCGCCTCCAGCCGGGTGATCGCCTTCGACACGGTGGGCTGCGACAGGCCCAGCTGTTCGGCTGCCCGCGCGAACGAGCCGGCATCGACCACGGTGGCGAAGATCGCCCAGGCTTCGAAGTCGGGAAGGCTCATTGTGGAACTTTCGGCATCAGTGATGTTCTGATCCTGCCATTCCTTTTGCAATCGGTCGAGCCTATCTCCGCCTCAACGCAACCCACATCCCAGATGAGGTGTCCGATGATCGAACTTCGTCCCTTTGCCAGCCTCGGCGGTGCCGATCATGGCTGGCTCAATGCCAAGCATCATTTCTCCTTCGCCGGCTATCATGACCGGGAGCGCCTGCACTGGGGCAATCTGCGCGTCTGGAACGACGACACGATCGCCGCCGGCACCGGTTTCCCGACCCACCCGCATGCCGACATGGAGATCATCACCTATGTCCGCTCCGGCGCCATCACCCACAAGGACAACCAGGGCAACCAGGGCCGCACCGAAGCCGGCGACGTGCAGGTGATGTCGGCCGGGCGCGGCATCGCCCACTCGGAATACAACCTCGAGGCCGATGACACGCAGATCTTCCAGATCTGGATCATCCCGCGCGAGCGGGGCGGCACGCCGACCTGGGGCGCCAAGCCCTTCCCCAGGGGTGACCGGGCCGGCCGCTTTGTGACTCTGGCCTCCGGCTTTGCGCAGGATGGGGATGCGCTGCCGATCCGGGCCGATGCGCGGGTGGTGGCCGCCACGCTGAAGGCCGGCGAGAGCGCCACCTATCCGCTTGGCGCCGACCGCCTGGCCTACATGGTCCCGGCCACCGGTGCGGTGCGCGTCGGCGATGTCACGGTGACGGCGCGCGACGGCGCGGCGATCCGTGATCTCGCCACGGTCACCGTCACCGCGCTCGAAGACAGCGAGATCGTGTTGGTCGACGCAAGCCCGCTCGGCTGAGCAAGCTGCGTTTGGCGCGGGCCATCACCATGGCCCGCGCCATCACAGGCCAAGCTCGCTGAGGCCGGGATGGTCATCCGGCCGGCGGCCCAGCGGCCAGCGGAACAGCCGGTCCGCCTCGGCAATCGGCATCTCGTTGATGCTGGCATGGCGGCTGTGCATCAGGCCGTCGGCCGCGAAGTCCCAGTTCTCGTTGCCATGGGCGCGAAACCACTGGCCGCTGTCGTCGCGATACTCATAGGCATAGCGCACCGCGATGCGGCTGCCGGCAAACGCCCACAGCTCCTTGATCAGGCGATAATCGTGCTCGCGCGCCCATTTGCGCGTCAAAAACGCCTGCACCTCGGCTCGCCCGCGCGGGAACTCCACCCGGTTCCGCCACCGCGTATCGGGCGTGTAGGCCAGCGCCACGCGCGCCGGATCGCGGCTGTTCCAGCCATCTTCGGCGAGGCGCACCTTTTCCCGTGCGCTGGCCTCGTCGAACGGGGGCAATGGCGGTCGGCTCATGTCAATGTCTCCACCGGTATCGCTGTGCCGGGCCAATCGCCGGTCCTGAGGCTGCCGCTGGGCAGGCCGTCAGCCCGCGCGTGCCAGCGCAGTGGGAGCGCTGCCGGCCGCAGTTGCCAGCGCCGTGGCCGGAACCGCCACAGCCGTTCGGCGCCGGCAAAGGCAGTGGCCGTGTCGCCGAGCAACTCGGCATCGCCGGTCAGGTGCAAGAGGTCGCCGCGGTCGAAATCCGGGAACACCAGGCCGGCGCGCGGGTTTAGCAGGATATTGCCCAGCGTGTTGAAATGCTTGTTGCCGGGGAAATCCGGAATGGTGAGGCTGCCATCGGCCTCGACGCGCACGAAACCCGGCTTGCCGCCCCTGTGCGAGGCATCGACATGGCGCCCGGCCGCATCCGCCATGGCCGTCGCGACAAAGAAGGTGTCCGCCTGCCGGATCCAGGCGCGCAGTGCCGGGGTCAGCGATGTGCCGCTGGTGGCCGGTGCCGCCGCCGCACCCCCCGGACCGGCCGGGCCGGCATCGCGCAGCCTGATGTATTGCGGGCAGTTGCCGAACGCCTGTTCAACCACGACCTCGAAGCCTGCAGTGGTCAGCCCGGTCACCCGGCCGTTCATGCGGTTGCGCCGGCGCGTGTGCAGCTCGATGCCCAAGAGGCCCAGCGCCGAGCCTTCGGCGAGGCTGGCAAGCACCGGATCATCGCCCTGCGGTGGCAGCCGGAACACCAGTCGCTGCGGATCGGGGCTGCTGACAAAGCCCGGCGCCCCGGCCGCCAGCGTTGCCCAGATGTCGCCGTCTGCGTCCACGGCGGCCAGCACCACGAACGGCAGCTGTTCGTAGAAGTCGCGATGCTGGTCCGGCATGTGGTCGCGGATCATGCGGGCGCCCAGCGTGGCCATGCGATCGGCAAGGCCCAACGCCTCCTGGAGCGCGATCTCGCCGGCATGAAAGGGGGAGGGTGGGGTGTCGGTCATGGCAGCACGCCCGCTCAGGCGGCGAGGCCGACCGGCGAGCGGTCGAAAGCGACGAAACCAGGCAGCGCCTCGATGCGGGCCAGCCAGGCGTTGACGTGCGCATAGGGCGCGAGGTCGACATTGCCCTCCGGCGCGCGAGCGATGTAGCTGTAGAGGGCGACATCGGCGATGGTCGGCCGGTCGGCGGCGATCCAGCTGCGGCCTGCCAGCTCCGCCTCGATCACCGCCAGCACACCATGGGCGCGGGCGATCACTTCTGCAGGGTTGAAGCCGGCCTTGAAAAGGGTGATGAGCCGCGCCGCCGCCGGGCCGAAGGCAATCGCGCCGGCCGCCACCGACAGCCAGCGCTGCACCCGCGCGGCGCCTGCCGCATCCTCGGGCAGCCAGTCGCTACGGCCGAGTTTCTTCGCGGCATAGACGAGGATGGCGTTGGAGTCGGCGATGATGGTGCCGGCGTCGTCCAGCACCGGCACCTGGCCGAAGCGGTTCAGGGCCAGGAAATCCGCCGCCTTGTGGGCGCCCCCGGCAAGATCGACCTGCACCAGCTCTACCTCGGCGCCGATGAGGGAGAGGAACAGGCGGGCGCGGTGGGAATGGCCCGAGATCGGGTGGACATACAGCTTCATGGCAGGGGCTCCTTGATGCCGGCAGCGCCGGTCGCCGACAGGAATGCCTGATGTGGCGGGCGACAGGAATGACCGTCGTTCTCAAATCAGTGTTCCACCAGATGAAACAATCCGCTGGCTCCCGATGCTGTCCGGGGCTAGGCTTTGCGCACAACGGGAGGATCAATGCGGCATGGACCGGCTCCACGCGATGAAGATCCTGGTCCGCATCGCCGAGACCGGTGGCTTTGCCGAAACGGCGCGGCAGCTGGGCCTGAGCCCGCCGGCGGTCACCCGGGCCATTGCCGCGCTCGAGGATCGGGTCGGTGCGCGCCTCCTGATCCGCACCACGCGCTCCGTGAAGCTCACCGAGGCCGGGCAGCGCCTGGTCGAGGACAGCAGGCGCATCCTCGCCGCCGTCGATGAGGCCGAGGCCGCCGCCGCCGGCAGCTTCGGGCGGCCCACCGGCGTGCTCACCGTCACCAGTTCGGTGCTGTTCGGGCAGCTCTATGTCGTGCCGCTGCTGTGCGAATTTCTCGATAACTTTCCCGAGGTCACCGGCCGGCTGCTGCTGCTCGACCGGGTCACCAACCTGATCGATGAAGGCATTGATCTGGCCATCCGCATCGGCCACCTCGCCGACTCCGGGCTGACTGCGACGCGGGTCGGCCAGGTCAGCCGGATGGTGTGTGGTTCGCCGGACTATTTTGCGCGCCACGGCGAGCCGCTGCATCCGGCCGATCTGGCGCGGCACCGCATCATCGCGGCGACCAGCGTTTCAGCCACGCAGGACTGGCGGTTCGGCACGCCGCAACGGCCAGGCGTGACGGTGAAGCCGGCGCTCCATTGCAACACCATCGAGGCGGCGATCATTGCGGCGCGCGCCGGCTGGGGGCTCACCCGCGTGCTGTCCTACCAGATTGCGCCAGATCTGGCGGCCGGCCGGCTGCAGGCGACGCTGGTCGACTTCGAGGAGGAGGCGATGCCAATCCACATCGTGCACGCGCAGGGCCGCACCGCCGCCGCCAAGGTGCGGGCCTTTGCCGATTTCGCCGCGATGCGCCTGCGCGCCAACCGGCTCCTCAACCCGGCCAGCCACGCTTGACGATTACGACTGTAGTCGATACTTTGACTACAGATGTAATCGACTCGGGTTGGCATGATGGCGGAACGGATCAGCGAAGCCGAATGGCAGGTGATGGAGGTGCTGTGGGCGCAAAGCCCGCTCACCGCGCAGGAGGTGGCGGCTGAGCTGGCCGGCACTGGCTGGAGCCTCGCCACGGTCAAGACCCTGCTTTCCCGCCTCGCCGCCAAGGGGGCGCTCGCCACGGCCGAGGATGGCCGGCGTTATCTCTACGCCCCGGCGATCGCCCGGGCCGACGTGGCGGCCGGCGAATCGCGTCGGCTGGTGGATCGGCTGTTCGGTGGCCGCCCGGCGCCGCTGGTGGCGCATCTGGCCGAACGCGGCGACCTGTCGGCGGCCGACATTGCCGAGCTGGAAGCGCTGATCCGGGAGCTGAAGTCATGAGCGACTGGCTGTCTCCGGCCTCACTGACCACAGCCTGGCTGGCCGAAGCGCTGATCGGCGCCACGCTGCTGATGCTGCTGGTGCTCGCCATCCGCCGCCCGGTGGCGCGGCTGTGCGGTGCTCACGCCGCTTATGCATTGTGGGCACTGCCGCCGCTGCGCATGCTGATGCCCTCGATTCCGGGCTGGACCCCGCTCTATGTGCCGGTGGCGGGCGTTCGCCCGGATGGCAGCGGGGCGCTGGCCCTGATGCCGCCCGCCGATGCCGTGGACCACAGACTGCCGCCGGCCACGCTGCAGATGGGTGAGGTGGGCCTGGTGCCCGATTGGCCCGCCCTGCTGGTCTGCCTGTGGGCGGTGGGGGCGGCGCTGTTCCTGGCCACGCAGTGGCGCCGCCACACCGGTTTCCTTGCCCGCGCCCTCGCCGATGGCGAACAGCTGACGATGGCGGGCGAGGTCGAGGTGATCCTCTCGCCGCACGTCCCCGGTCCGATGGCCGCCGGCATCTGGCACCGCCGCATCTTCCTGCCGGCCGATTTCCGGGCTCGCTACTCCGCCGCCGAACGCCGGCTCGCCCTGCTGCACGAAGGCGCCCACCATGATCGCGGCGATCTCGTTGCCAATCTCGTCGGTCTCGTGGTGCTGGCCGCGCACTGGTGGAACCCGATTGCCCATGCCGCCTGGCGCGCCTTCCGCGCCGATCAGGAACTGGCCTGCGATGCCACCGTGCTGGCCGGCAGTGATGGCGACACGCGCGCCGCCTATGCCGGCGCGGTGCTGAAATCGGCGGTGGTCGCCACGCCCGTCGCGGCCTGTGCCATGAACCACAAGAAGCAGCTGAAGGAGCGTCTTGCCATGATGAAGGATCGCCGGTTCGGCACCGGTCGCCGCCTGGTTGGCACGTTGCTGGTGGCCGGCATTGCCGGTGCCGCACTGGCGGCCACCGCGCCGGGGACGCCGCCGGTGCCGCCCGCCCCGCCCCAACCGCCCACCGCCCCGCCTGGTGCCCC
>NZ_WMHO01000128.1 GCF_010994245.1 Sandarakinorhabdus rubra | reverse complement strand
CATCGAGATCGGTCACCTCGAAGGCTTCGACGTGGCTGCCGGGGCAGGCCGCCGCAACCTCGGCCAGCGCGGCGGCGTTGCGCCCCGACAGCACCAGCCGCGCGCCTTCGCCTGCCAGAGCGAGCGCCAGCCCCTTGCCAATGCCCGAGGAGGCCCCGGTGATCCACACGGTCTGTCCGGCAAAACGGCTCATTGCATGTAACTCCAGCCAGCGGCGGGCACGCCGATCAAGTAGGTGTGGCCCCACCCGAGGAACAGGAACCACAGCACGGTGCCGCCCAGCACCGGCACCAGCCCAGGCCACAGCGCCGACCACGGCTGCCGGCCGCCCAGAATGGCCATGAAGGGCACATGGCTGGTACGCGCCATGTGGGTGGCATAGGCGGGGTTCTGTTGTTTCTTCTTGATGTCCTGCATCATGGTGCCGATCAGCGCCAGCGAGGCGATGCCGCTGGCCAGCACGATGGTGCGCGGATCGGCGGTCATCACGGCATGGACGATGGCCCAGATCACGAAGCTCCACATCATCGGGTGGCGGGTGATGCGCTGCAGGCCCTTGGGCTCGCCCTTCACGCCCGGCATCATCGCCGGGTTGGGCGACGTCACCGATCCCACGAAGAAGATGAAGGCGATGAGCATTAGCAGCAGCGCCGGGCCATAGAGGCTGGCCGGCGTGTCCCACAGCCGCATCTTGGGGATCTGCCGCCACAGCTGCACGGCAAGGCTGAAGCTGACCAGCGCCACCAGCGAATAGACGATGGCAAAGCCCTTTTCGCCGAGCCGCGCGACGAGGGGCGCGCGCAGCGGATGGGACAGTAGCTCATGGCTAGCGACGAACAGACCAACCAGCATTCCCAGCACCAACAGATCCGGCACCTGTCACCCTCCCCGGCGTTCCGCGCCATAGTGCAGCGCCCGGGCCATGCGGCCAAGGGGCTTGTTGCTGCCCAGCCTCACTTCACGCCGTGCATCAGCCGCTTCAGCAGCGGCGCCAGCAGCAGCAGCACGCCGCCGATCGCCACTGCCGCCAGCCCGATGGTCTCGAACACCCCGGTATAGGTGTCGAGGCTGACCTTGAGATTGGTCACCTGCCCGCCCACGGTTTCCACACTGGCGACCTGTGCCACCAGCCCGCCAACATATTGCGCGCAGGCGATGGAGACGAACCACAGTCCCATCATCAGGCCCACCACGCGGGCGATTGACAGCTTGGTCACCATCGACAGGCCCACCGGCGAGATCATCAGCTCCGCCATCGAGTGGATGAGATAGAGCCCGGCCAGCCACCACAGGCCCACCTTGAAATCATCGCCGGCAAACTGCGTGCCCCATACCAGGAACAGGAAGCCGCCGCCGACGCCGGCCAGCGCCAGCCCGAACTTGACCGGGATGCCGGGCTCCAGCCCGCGCCGGCCCAGCGCCTGCCACAGGGCACTGAACACAGGGGCCAGCAACACGATGAAGATGGCGTTGAAGAACTGGGTCTGCGCCGGCGACATTTCGAACAGGCCGAACACCGACAGATCGGTGTTGCGCGCCGCGAACAGGGTGAGGCTGGAGCCGGCCTGTTCGAACAGGGTCCAGAACACCACGTTGAAGACGATCAGGATGATGGCGGCCAGCATCATCTGCCATTCGGCGCGGTTGCCATAGGCGATTGACCAGATCGGGATCAGCACCACACAGGCGAGGAAGGTGGCGAACAGCACCTTGCCCAGGATCGGCAGGCCGGCCAGGTAGCCGATGAAGCCGGCACCTTCCACCGGCGGCGGCGCCGCCATCAGGTTGGTGAACAGGAACCACATCAGCGGCACGGCCAAAACGGCGCCTACATAAATGGGGATATCACGCTTGGGCGCGCCGGCCGGCGGCTCGCCATAGCCTTCGAGCTTCGGGCCGGCGAACTGGATCAGATACCAGCTCAGCGCCATGCCCAGCGCCGCCAGCAGGAAGCCGGCCCACCAGCCATAAAGATCGGCCAGCACCGGGCAGGCCAGCTGGCTGCCCAGCGAGCCGAGGTTGATGCCCATGTAGAAGATGGTGAAGCCGGCATCGCGGCGGGGATCGCCCTTCGCATAAAGGCTGCCGACCATGGTCGAGATGTTGGGCTTGAAGAAGCCGTTGCCGATGGTGACGGCCGACAGGCCCAAGAGCATGATGGTGACGAACAGCGGATCGCGCTCCCCGCCGGCCTGGAAACCGCCCTTGGCCACGCGCCGGGCTTCGCTGCCATCGGGCGCCATCAGGCTCACGCTGCCGTCCTCGTTGCCCTTGATCTGCAGCCTGGCGCCGTCGACGGTTACATATTGGGCCCGGTCGTTGCCGCGCGTCTCCACCAGCACGTCATATTGCTGGCCGTCGATCTTCGCCCAGGGCCTGGCCGCCTCGCCGCCGAAGCAGAGGGTGAAATAGCCCAGCGCCATCAGGATCGCGCCGAACTTCACCGCCTTCTTCGAGCCCAGATAATTGTCCGCAATCAGCCCGCCGACCAGCGGGGTGAGGTAGACCAGCGCGGTGAAACCGCCATAGAGACCCGTGACCGTCTGATCCGAAAACAGGAAATGTTCGGCGAGATAGAGCGTCAGCAGCGCCCGCATGCCATAATAGCCGAAGCGCTCCATCGCCTCGGTGGTAAACAGCCGGGCCAGCTGCGCCGGATGGCCGAACCATTGCGGGCGGGTGTCTGCCACCGCCGCGGCTGCATTCTCGTTCAAACACCCTCTCCCACGCCTTGGGCCTGACCCGTGTTCGCTGATAGCCGCCGCATCGCGGCTCGCCAAGCGGAACGGATGACGCCGAATTAAGGTGCAGTCGCGCCGGCGAGGACCCCATTGGGAACATGCGCCATCTCATCGCCACTTTGATCGCCCTGCTGCCGCTGCCGGCTGCCGCAGCCCCCTTGCTGCTGGTGCCCGACCGAGTGTTCGATGGCGAGGCGATGCGCGCCGGCTGGCAGGTGCTGGTCGATGGCGAGCGCATCGTCGCGGTGGGCGCCAATCTCGCCGCGCCGGCTGATGCCCGCCGGATCGCGTTGCCCGGCCACACGCTGCTGCCCGGTTTCATCGAGGGGCACAGCCACCTGCTGCTGCACCCCTATGACAAGACACCGTGGGACGATCAGGTGCTGAAGGAAAGCCAGGCCTATCGCGTGGCCCGCGCCGTGACGCATGCCGAGGCCATGCTGATGGCGGGCTTTACCACCGTGCGCGATCTGGGCACCGAAGGGGCAGACAATGCCGATGTCGGCCTCAAGCGCGCCATCAACGAAGGCCGCATCCCGGGCCCGCGCATGATCATTGCCACCCGCGCGCTGGTGGCGCCAGGCAGCTATGCCCCCAAGAATGATGCCTGGGCCGTGCCGCAGGGCGCCGAGGAGGCGGACGGGCCCAATCTGGTGAGCGCCGTGCGCCGCCAGATCGGTGCCGGGGCCGACGTCGTGAAGCTCTATGGCGATTATCGCTGGCGCCCGGGCGAAGGCAGCCGGCCCACCTACAGCCAGGCCGAGGTGGCCGCGGCGGTGGCTGCCGCCCACGATGCCGGCCGGCAGGTGGCGGTGCACGCCAACACCGCCGAGGCCATGCGCCGCGCCACCCTGGCCGGGGTGGACGTGATCGAACATGGCAGCGAGGGCGATGCCGCCGTGTTCGCGCTGATGGCGAAAAACGGCACCGCCCTGTGCGCCACACTGGCGGCCGGCGATGCCATTGCCCGTTATCGTGGCTGGAACGGCGCCGAACCGGCGCCGGCCGATGTCGAGCAGGACCGGGCGGCATTCCGGCTGGCCCTGAAGGCGGGCGTGCCGATCTGCATGGGGGGTGATGTCGGCGTCTACGAGCATGGCACCAACGCGCGCGAGATGCTGCTGATGGCCGGCGCCGGCATGCCAAACGGCGCCGTGCTGACCGCTGCCACCGCCGGCAACGCGCGCCATTTCGGCCTGAAGGATCGCGGCCGCGTCGCCCCCGGCCTGCTGGCCGATCTGGTGGCGGTGCCCGGCGATCCGCTCGCCGATCTGGCCGCCGTGACTCGCGTGGCCTTCGTGATGAAGGGCGGCGCGGTGGTGAAGGCCGCGCCCTGATTGGCAGGCGCTCTGTTGCCGGATAAGAGCGCCGGCATGGACAGTTTCAACGACACCAGCTCGGCGGCAACGCTGCTCGCCACCCGCCGGTCCGGCAAGGCGCGCGAGATGGTGGCGCCCGGCCCCGATGCCGCCCAGTTGCAGGCGATCCTTGGGGCTGCCGCACGCGTGCCCGATCATGGCAAGCTCAACCCCTGGCGCTTCGTGGTGATCGAGAACCGCGCCGCCTTTGCGGACGCGCTGTTGGCCATCTATCTCGCCGGCAAGCCGGAAGCCGGCCGGCTGGAGCGCGAGGCGGTGACCCAGTTCGCCACCCAGGCGCCGTGCCTGGTGGCCGTGATCGCCGCGCCTAAGCCCAGCCATATCCCGCTGTGGGAACAGGAACTTTCTGTGGGTGCCGCCTGCCAGAACCTGTGCCTCGCCGCGCACGCCCACGGTCTGGTGGCCAACTGGCTGACCGGCTGGGCTGCCTATGACGACAAGGTGCTGGCGCTGCTGGGCGGCGCCGCGCCGGAACGCATCGCCGGCTTCGTCTTCATCGGCACGCAGGAAAAGCCGCTCGAGGAACGACCCCGCCCCGACCTGTCAGCCGTGGTCAGCCACTGGCGCGGCTGAAACGCGCCCGATCAGCTGCAGGTCACCGTGCCGCTGCCCGCCACGCGCTTGGTGCAGCGCGCGCCGCCAGCGATCGCCACATCCCCCGAGCCTGCCACCTGCACAGTGGCCGCGCCGGCGACATGGGCACGCACATCGCCCGATCCCGCCACGCTGATGCTGGCATTGGTGCACTTCAATGCCGACAGATCGGCATTGCCGCTGCCCGACAGCCGCAGGTTGACGGCACCGCAGCGGCCGCCGGTCACCACGTCGCCGCTGCCGGAAAGGCTGATGTCAGCTGTCTTCGCGTCCAGCTTCGCGAGGCTGACATCGCCGGAGCCGCTGAGCGTCAAGGCAAAGCGGTCGGCATCGCCGCGGTCGGCCTGCACATCGGCCGAGCCAGAAAGGCTCAGCCCGCGCAGCGCCGGCAGCGCCACGGCGACGCGCACCGCCTTGCCGTTCCAGCTGCGCCAGTCGCCCCTCTTGCGGCTGATCTTCAGCACACCGTCCACCACAGCGATGTCGAGCCGGTCGAGATCGGCGGCAGCGCCATCGGCCGTCACGGCAAAGCCGCCGCGCGTGATGGTCACATCATCGCTGCCGGCCACCACCACCCGGTCGAAGCCGGTCAGTGGAAAACGGCGCTGTTCGGCACTGGCCGGGACGGCCGCCAGCGCGGCGGCAGCAAGCAGGACGGACGACAGGCGAGGCATGGGGCGCTCCTTTGTGTATTGCTGATATAATACACAGTAGCGCCCGGCCCGCAAGCCTCCACAAGCAAACGGCCCGGCACCAAAACTGATGCCGGGCCGCCTTGGCTGTGATGGTGATCCGGGGCTTACGCAGCCTTCAGCACCTGTTCGATCTTCTGCTGGGCGGCGGGTTCGTCGATGTTTTCCATCGCCGCCAGTTCGCGAGCCAGCCGGCCGATGGCCGCTTCATAGATCTGGCGTTCGGAGTAGCTCTGTTCCGGCTGGTCCTCGGCGCGGTGCAGGTCGCGCACCACTTCCGCGATGCTCACGAGGTCGCCCGAGTTGATCTTGGCTTCATATTCCTGGGCGCGGCGCGACCACATGGTGCGCTTGATGCGCGGCTTGCCCTTCAGGGTGGTGAGCGCCTCGTTCATCGTGGCCTGGCTGGACAGCTTGCGCATGCCCACGCTTTCCACCTTGTTCATCGGCACCCTGAGCGTCATCCGCTCTTTCTCGAAGCGCAGCACGAACAGGTCGAGCGCGACACCGGCGATTTCCTGGTGCTGGATTTCCACCACGCGTCCGACCCCGTGCTTGGGATACACGACATAATCACCGACTTCGAAACCGAGCGGCTTGACGATTGCCATGGGGGCATATTCCTTGTGGTTGTCGGAACATGACGGAGATGCACCAAGGCCGGTGACAGCAGGGCTGACACCAGATCGATAAACACCACGTCACGTGCCGGCCTGCCAAATCATCCTGACCCAGACCCGCTGCCGACCTGGCAGGTCATGGCCAGGCAGCGCGTCGTGCGACTCGACTGGGCGCTTTGCGCGTCTCAGTCACATGTTGGTCGGTATCAGAAAAACGTCACAAATGCCACTGTTGTGACGCGCCAATATGCCTTGTGGCACGAAAAATGTCGATTTTTCGTTAAGTTCGGGCCCGAAGCGCGACCAAAGGAAGCGGCTGCGCCGCGCTCGGCCGTCCCTCAGGAGCCCTTGCCGGGATTCGCCGTGAAATACTTGTCGAATTTGCCCTCTTCGCCCTTGTGCGAATCGGCATCGTCCGGGGTCTCACCCTTCATGGTGATGTTGGGCCACTGCGCCGAGTAGGTGGCGTTCAGTTCCATCCACTTTTCAAGGCCACCCTCGGTATCGGGCAGGATGGCTTCGGCCGGGCATTCCGGTTCGCACACGCCGCAATCGATGCATTCGTTGGGGTTGATCACCACCATGGTCTCGCCTTCATAGAAGCAGTCCACCGGACACACTTCCACGCAGTCCATATACTTGCACTTGATGCAGGCTTCGGTGACGACGTAGGCCATAAGTCTCCCCTTGGGGCAGATGCCCCGCGTTGAACCCCTGTTTGCGTCGCGGCCCTTAGGCGAGGGCCAAGGCCTCTGGCAAGGGGGCATGTGACGTGCCTGCATCGCAGGGCCCCTCGGGCTGCGGCGACAGGTCGGTGTAATATTGCCGCGCCTCCACATAGGGACCGCGCCGCTCCGGCAGGCCTTCCACCCTGACCACGATGATCTCGGGCCCGCGCGCCCAGCTGAGCACGCTGCCGGCCCGCACCTGCGCCGAGGCGCGTTCCACCACGCGGCCATCGATGCGCAATCGTCGGCTTTCGCACAGGTCCTGAGCGTGGGCGCGGGATGGCGCGAGGCGCGCATACCACAGATATTTGTCGATCCTCAGCCCGGCTCCGTAGACCAAATGCTACCTGCCTTTCATGCCTGCCAGGATGGCGAAGGGCGATGCCGCGACTGTCCTGACAGCAGGCACGGCATCGGATGAAGGGTCGCGCGCACGAGCGCTGGCCACGTTTCTGGGGGCCTTGGGGCCAGCCCAGGCGAAATGCGGCGTGCCATCGACCAGCCGCGGGCGATAGCCCAGCGCGCGCAGCAGCCGGGCCAACCCATCCTGCGACAGGCCCAGGCTCGCGGCCCAGTTGGGATCGGGCATGAACGGCGCGCGGCCGCTGCGGCGCGCGTGGATCTGGCGGGCCAGCCGGTCCACCATGTCGATGCGCACCGCCGTCTGCCCACCCGGCAACCGCCAATAACCGGCCACCGCCAGATAATCTGGCGCCATGCCATCGCTGGCCATGCTCACCCGCCCCGCAGGCGGCAGCGCCGGAAGCGACGCCAGTTCGCCGGCGACCGCCCACAGTGCGAGGCGCCAGCGCGTCGCCTCCGGGCGCAGCAAC
>NZ_WMHO01000127.1 GCF_010994245.1 Sandarakinorhabdus rubra | reverse complement strand
GCTCGTCATCCAGCAGCGCCAGCGACGGGGCAGCGGCCAGCGCCGTGGCAGCGCGGGCGCGGCCGTGGCCCAACTGCCGCCGCGCGGCGGTGAGCAGCCAGGCATCGGGATTGGTCGGCACGCCATCGGTAGGCCAGTGCGCCAGGGCACTTGCCAGTGCATCGGCCAGCGCGTCTTCGGCGGCCGCAATGTCGCGGCTGTCGCGGGCCAGCAGCGCGACCAGCCGGCCATAGGCGGTGCGCGCCGCCGCTTCGGCTGCAGCATGGGCAGGGGAAGCGGCGGCAATCACCCAGGCTTCACACCTTGTCGGGCGGGATGGTGGGACGCACTTCCACCGAGCCATCGACAACGCAAGGCGCGCGTGCCGCCCAGGCCAGCGCGGCATCAAGATCGTCCACCTCGATCACCACGAAGCCGCCCAGTTTCTCCTTGGTGTCGGCAAAGGGGCCATCCTCCACCTGCCACTCGCCATTCTTGATGCGCAGCGTGGTGGCGGTGGGTGGCTGCTCCAGGCCGGCCCCGCCGCGCATGATGCCGGCGGCTCCCATGGCGCCCATATAGGCGCTCCAGGCGCCCCAATAGGCTTCGGGTTCGGATTGCTCGCGCGCCAGATCGGCGGCGGTCTGGTAGTAGATCAGGGCATACTGCATTGGGTCACTCCTTGCTTCGCGAACCTGCAACTCTGGCCGGGTTCGGAATGAAGAGCGGTGAGCAAGGCCGATTCAGACAGTCCGCCGAAAATTGTCGCCCCTCAATCGTCCAGCGCGGCATAGACCATGGTGCGCATCTGCTTGCGCACCGGCCAGGTGGAGGATGGCATGAGCTGGGTCATGAACAGGCCGATCAGGTCTTCTTCCGGGTCCACCCAGAAGAAGGTGCTGGCAGCGCCCCCCCAGAAAAAGTCACCGTTGCTGCCAGGCATCAGCGTCTTGTGACTGGCGGTGGAGGTGGCGAAGCCGAGGCCGAAGCCGACGCCTTCATAGGCCGCTTCCGAAAACAGACTGCGGCTCAAGGCCGGCAGGTCCACCGCGCCGGGCAGATGGTTGGCGGTCATCAGGGCAAGCGTCTTGCGGCTGATGATGCGGTGGCCGTTCAGCGTGCCGCCATTCAGCAGCATCCGGGCGAACTGCAGATAATCGTGCGCGGTGGAGACGAGGCCGCCGCCGCCCGAGATGAAGGAGGGCGGCGCCAGGAAGGACGAGACGAGCGGATCGTCCTGCAGCTCGATGGTGCCGTCGCGCTTCGGCTGATAGCAGGCGGCAAAGCGGTGCTGCTGTCCGTCGCGGACGTGGAAACCGGTATCCACCATGCCCAGCGGCGCGAAAAGCTCTTCGGCAAGAAACTGTTCGAACGGGCGGCCGGAAACCACCTGCACCAGCCAGCCCAGCACATCGGTCGCCACCGAATAATTCCACGCCTCGCCTGGCGAGAATTCCAGCGGCAGCTTGGCCAGAGTCTTGATCATGTCCTCGAGCGTGCCGGCCTTCTCGATCTCGCCGATCTTCTCACGCCGATAGGCTTCATCGACATTGGTGCGCAGCTGGAAGCCATAGGTGAGCCCGGCAGTGTGGCGGAACAGATCGACCACCTGCATCGGGCGCGCGCAGGGCTTCGTCTGGAAGCCCACCTTGTGCGTGCCGGCAACATAGACGCCGAGGTTCTTCCACTCCGGGATATATTTGTGCACCGGATCGTCGAGGGCGATGAGACCACGCTCCACCAGCATCATCAGCGCCACCGACGTGATCGGCTTGGTCATCGAATAGATGCGGAAGATCGTGTCCTCGCGGGCCGGCACGCCGCGTTCGACATCAGCGAGGCCCTGCACGCCGAGGTGCGCGATCTCGCCGTGGCGGGCAACCAGCGTCAACGTGCACGGCAGGCGGCGGCTGGCCAGGTACTGCTCGGCGAGGAACTCATCCAGCCGCGCCAGGCGGGCAGGGCACAGGCCCAGGCTGTCGGTCATGGCTTTGCCCTCTTGGTAACGCTGCTCAGAAGGTCGGCTGGTCGTACTTGCGCGGCGCGATTTCCCGATGCAGCGCCACGATCGCATCGGACCCCGCGGTCTTGTAGAGGCCGGGGACAAGGCCGTGGACAAAGCATTTCAGGCTGGCGACGAGCAGACGGCCACCCACGCCGAATGCCGCCGAAAGATGCTCGCCATAGCTTTCGTTGACGCAGCGCGGGTGTTCCAGGAACAGCCGATCAATCATCGGGCGCAGCCTTCCTTGTGGTGATTCCGTTGGGTGCATATTGGCCGTCGTCGCTTGCGGCTGCAACCTTGGGCCGTGATGGTGGGCGTTGAGGGGTTCGAACCCCCGACCCTCTCGGTGTAAACGAGATGCTCTACCGCTGAGCTAAACGCCCCCAATTGCTGGTCGCCGGGCGGGCCTAACCGCTGCTGCAGCGTAGCGCAAGCCGGGCCGCGACTGTTGCTGCGCCGCAACACGTGTCGGCCAATCGCGACGATCATGAACCGGCCATGAAGCTGTAACATTTGCGTCATGGAAGCCCGGCTAAAGGCGAGCCGTGCAGCGGCGGGCAATGGTGAGTCCCGGCGCTCCTTTTGTGTCACGCCCGTCCATCGTCCCAGCAGCCAACAGGGGTTTTTCGCCATGCGTCTTCTTCGTTCCGGTGTTGCGCTGATCGCGCTGGCCGTTCCCGCCGTTGTCGCCCAGGCCCAGGAAGTCAGCTCGGCCATTTCGGGCACGGTGCTGAGCGCCAGCGGCGAACCCGTGGCGGGCGCTGAAGTCGCCATCGTGCACACCCCCACCGGAACGCGCGTCACCACCACCACCGGCGCTGATGGCCGCTTTGCCGCGGCCGGTCTTCGCATCGGCGGTCCGTTCACGGTCAGCATTACCGCTGAAGGTTACCAGGGTCAGTCGATCGAAGGGGTCAACGTTGCGGCCGGCAACACCTTCAACCTGACCGCCTCGCTGGAATCGTCCACCTCGGACGCCACCATCGTCGTGTCGGCCAGCTCGCTGCGCCGGTCGGGGGTGGTGTCCACCGGCTCGATCTCGGCCTTCTCGGCCAAGGACATTGCGGCGATCACCTCGGTCGCCCGCGACATCCGCGACGTGGCGGCCCGCGATCCGCTGACCAGCTTCGATCCCAACTTCCGCGGCATCTCGATTGCCGGCGCCTCGGCCCGCGCCAACCGCTTCACCATCGACGGTGTGGCGGTGCAGGATGATTTCGGCCTCAACCTGGGCGGCCTGCCCTCGCTGCGCGGCATCGTCAGCCTGGAAGCCATCGGCCAGCTGTCGATCAAGACGGCGCCGTTCGATGTCGGCCAGGGCAATTTCACCGGCGGCGCCATCGATGCGGTGCTGAAGTCGGGCACCAACGAGTATCATGGCGTGGCCTATGGCATCATTGGCGGCAAGGGCCTGACCGGCCGCAACATCCGCGGCGCGATCGTGCCGCAGGCACTGCCGTTCCGCGACTATGGCTTCTTCGTCTCCGGCCCGATCATCAAGGACCGGCTGTTCGTCGCGTTGAACTATGAGAAGCTGACCGAAGGCAACATCGTCACCGCCAACGGCATCACCGGCGAAGGCTTTGCCAACAACATCCCCAACATCGGCGACGGCTCCAGCACCAGCGACGACCGCGCGATCGTCAATGGCATTATCGCCACCACCGAGAACCGCTACGAATACGACCCGCTCGACACGTTCCAGCAGGAAAGCGAGCGCGACCGCAAGATCTCCGGCAAGATCGACTGGAACATCACCGAAGGCCAGCGCCTGTCCTTCACCTACATCGATCACTTCAATTCGGTGCCGCTGCCGGGTGGCGGCTCCACCAACGCGCCGGCCGCGCCCAACGTTGGTCTGCAGTCGAACAGCTATGAAGGCACGGAATCGACCAAGGTCTACACTGGTCAGTTGAACTCGCAGTGGACCGACGAGCTGTCGACCGAGTTGCGCGTCTCCTACCGTGATTATGTGCGCGGCCAGGTCGGCTACAACGACCAGGGCTTTGCCCAGTTGCAGGTCTGCACCAACGCGGCGTCGATCACCTTGGGCACCGGCCCGACCAACGATCCCTACAACTGCGGCAACACCTCGCGCGTGACGCTGGGCACGGACACACCGCGCCACTCCAACGCGCTCGCCACCAACAACCTGAACTTCCAGTTCAACATGCGCTACAACGCTGGCGCCCACCGCATCAAGTTCCAGGTCGAAGGTTCTCGCCAGAAGGTGGACAACCTGTTCCTGTTCAATTCGCGCGGCAATTTCTACTTCGACTCGATCGCCGACTATAATGCCGGCAACGCCAACTCTGTCTCCTTCTCCAACTCACTGGATGGCGATCCCCGGTCGGGCGGCACGGCGCGCTTCACCCTCTACAGCTATGCCTTCGGCCTGCAGGACGAATGGCAGGTGTCGCCGACCTTCACGGCGCTGATCGGCGCCCGCTTCGACGGCTTCTCGTTCGATGACCGCCAGATCACCTTCAACCCCTTCTTCACCCAGCGCTATGGCTTCCGCAACAACACCTCGGTGGACGGCGTCTCGGTGTTCCAGCCGCGCTTCGGCTTCAACTGGAAGCCGGATGACCGCACCCGGGTGTCGGGCGGCGCCGGCATCTTCAGCGGCGGCATCCCGCTGGTGCTGTTCTCCAACAGCCTGGCCAACGATGGCACCCGCACCAACGGCGTGAACTTCCAGCGCGAGTTCGTGAACGGGGTTGCCACCGGCAACTTCATCGACCTCAACAACCGCACCACCGATCCTGCGGTGCAGGCGCAGATCAATGCCGCCGCTGCTGCCGCGCTCAACAATGTCGACGGCTTCGGTCTGCAGACCAATGCGGTGGTCAACAATTATCTGGCCAACAACACCTCCTCGCTGCGCCTGGCCTCGACCAACACCGTGGCGCCCAACTTCAAGATGAACTCTGTGGTGCGCGCCAACCTGACCGGCGAATATATCGCCGATCTGGGCTTCCTGGGCGATGGCTGGGTGTTCCGCGGCGACCTCGCCCACACCTGGAACCGCAACAGCTACACGATGATCGACCTGCGCGCGATTGCCAACGGCACCCTGCCCGATGGCCGCCCGCGCTATCAAGGCATCGAAGGCAGCGCCGGCAACGACTTCCAGCTGCGCTCGCGCACTGGCGGCGTGTCGTTCATCGCGGCTGCCTCGATCTCCAAGGAATGGCAGAACGGCTTCAGCATCCAGGCCGCCTATACCCGCAGCCGCATCACCGATTTCCTCAGCGACACCGGCGGTACCACGGCGACCGGTTCCTACTTCGTGGCGGTGCGCGATCCCAACTCGCCGGATATCGCCACTTCCTCGCTGCAGGTCGGCAACCAGGTGCGCCTGACGCTCAACTATCGCCACGCCTTCTTCGGCGACTATGAGACCAACTTCCAGATCTTCGGTCTCTATCGTCAGGGCGTGCCGTTCAGCTACACCAAGGGTGACACGCTCACCCAGGGCCGTGGCCGCGTCTTTGGCGTCACCAACGTTGGTCGCCACCTGCTCTATGTGCCGAACGTCGCCAACCTGGTCATCCCCACCGGCACCGCTGCGGTGAACACCCAGATCGATCCGATCGTACAGTTCAACGGCACGCCGGCGCAGCTGACCGCCTTCCGCGACTTCATCCTGAACAGCGAGCTGGGTGAGTTCCAAGGCCAGATCGCGCCGCGCGGCATCGCCCGCAACCCTGACTGGTACACGGTCAACCTGCACTTCTCGCAGCAGGTGCCGTTGTTCGTGGGCAAGAGCCGGATGACCCTGTTCGCCGACGTCGAGAATTTCCTCAACCTGCTCGACGACAAGTTCGCCTTCCGCCAGTTGTCGTTCACCGATCGCTCGCAGACGCACCGGCTGGTGCAGGTGGATTGCCTCACCACCGGAGGCACTCGTGCGGAGCTGAACCAGACCTGCGCATCCTATCGCTACTCCAACTTCCAGGCGCCGGTGTTCCAGAACCTCTCGCGCTCGCCCTGGACGCTGCGCATCGGCGGCCGCGTCGAGTTCTGATCGACCGGACAGACTGAACAGGGAAGGGGCGGTGCCGAAGGGCGCCGCCCCTTTTCTGTTTCGGCCTGTCCATTTGCCAAGGCTGCGGCAGCGGCCGGCTGCGGGCACCATCGCGCTGAGGAGCCGGGACCATGACGATCAGCTTTGACGACTGGCGGGCGCGTTCGCCCTTCTATGACGAAAGCCACGAGGCGGTGGCGCAATCCGTGCGGCGCTTCATGGCCGCAGAGGTGCTGCCCCATATCGACCGCTGGGAAGCCGAAGGCGAACTGCCGCGCGAGCTGCACAAAAAGGCCGCCGCTGCCGGCATCCTCGGCCTCAATTACCCGGAAGAATATGGCGGGCACTCGGAAGGCTTCGATGTTTTCCACGGCCTGACGCAATCCGAGGAACTGGCCGCGGCCGGCGCCGGTGGGCTGGGGGCCAGCCTGATGACGCACGGCATCGGCCTGCCGCCGATCCTGGCGCTGGGGTCGGACGAGATGAAGCGCCGCATCGCGCCAGAAGTCCTGTCCGGCGAGAAGATCATCAGCCTTGCCATCACCGAGCCTTCGGGCGGATCGGACGTGGCGCAGCTGAAGACCCGCGCCGAGAAGCAGGGCAACAAATATGTGGTGAACGGGCAGAAGATGTTCATCACCAGCGGCATGCGAGCCGACTACATGACCGTGGCGGTGCGCACCGGCGGGCCGGGCATGAAGGGCATTTCCCTGATGCTGATCGAGACGGACCGGCCGGGCGTGTCGCGCACCCGGCTCGACAAGATGGGTTGGCGCTGTTCCGACACGGCGGCGGTCTATTTCGACAATGTCGAGGTGCCGCCGGAAAATCTCATCGGGCCGGAAGATGGCGGCTTCATCGGCATCATGCGCAATTTCAACAGCGAGCGGCTGGGCATGGCGCACGGCTGCTGTTCGATGGCGCGCGTGGCCCTGAAGGAGGCGATGGACTGGGCGCAGAACCGCGAAACCTTCGGCAAGCGGCTGGGCGCCCATCAATCAATCCGCATCAAGCTCGCCGACTGTGCCCGCCAGATCCAGGCGACGCAGGCCTGGGTGGATTTGTGCGCCCACCAGCACCGGCAAGGCGTGGGCGTGCCGGCCGACTATGCCATGCTGAAGGTGCAGGCCACACGCATGCTGGAGCATGTGGTGCGCGAGGCCGCACAGGTGCTGGGCGGCGCCAGCTACATCACCGGATCAAAAGTGGAGCGAATCTACCGCGAAGTGCGGGTGAACGCCATCGGCGGTGGTTCGGAGGAGATCATGCTCGATCTCGCTGGGCGGCAGATGGGGATTGGCTAAGGCCAGATTCTCAAGGGTTGCACCAGTCGCAGGCGGCCGGGTTGGCCGCCGTCACGCCATCGGGGCGCGGGCGGGTCTCGCTGTGGCCGCAGGCGCCGCAGCCATAGATGATGGCCAGAACGCCCTGCGTCGGCTGATTGCAGGCCGAGCAGGGCAGGCCAGTGCGGAGATCGGTCTGCCCAAAGCCGGGGCAGCCGCAGGCCGGGCAGAGGTGGGCCAGCCGCGCCGCCAGCCGGCCCGCGAGGCTGCGGATCGCTGCCATGCGGGTGGGGTTCAGATGCGCGCGCATGTCGGTTTCCAACCGGTTGCCGGGCCAGGCCA
>NZ_WMHO01000126.1 GCF_010994245.1 Sandarakinorhabdus rubra | reverse complement strand
CGTCAGGGCCGGGTGAGCGCGGCGGGCGCCCGCGCCTATGGCGTGGTCGCCGATGGCGAGGGCCGGGTCGATGCCGCCGCCACCGCCGCGCTGCGTGCCGAACTGGCCGCTGCGCAGGCGGCCGAGCCCGCCATCTTCAATCGCGGCGGCACGGTGGAGGAGCTGCGCGCCCGTTGCCTCGCCGAAACCGGCCTGCCGGCGCCGCGGCCGCCGCAGTGGCACGCGCAAGCCATTGCGGCCGAATAAGGACAGCAGCGATGACCGAGGATAACACCGGCCCGCTGGCCGGCATCAGGGTCGTGGAGATGGGCCAGCTGATTGCCGGGCCCTTCTGCGGGCAGTTGCTGGGCGACATGGGCGCCGACGTGATCAAGCTGGAACCGCCCGGTCAGGGTGATCCGATGCGCGTGTGGGGGCGCGGCGATTATCCGCTGTGGTGGGAAGTGGTGGCCCGCAACAAGCGCGCCGTGTCGTGCAACCTGCGCGAACCCGAAGGCCAGGCGCTGGCCCGGCAGCTGATCGCCAAGGCCGATATCCTCATCGAGAATTTCCGCCCCGGCACGCTGGAGAAATGGGGGATGGCTCCGGCGGAGCTGCACGCGCTGAATCCCGGCCTGATCATCGTGCGCGTCTCGGGCTATGGCCAGTCAGGCCCCTATTCCGCCCGCGCCGGCTTTGGCGGCATCGGCGAGGCGATGGGCGGCTGGCGCGCCATCGTCGGCGATCCCGATCGCCCGCCCAGCCGCATGGGCGTCTCGATCGGGGACAGCCTGGCGGCCACCTATGGCGCGCTGGGGGCGCTGGCCGCGCTCAACCATCGCCATGGCACCGGCAAAGGCCAGGTGGTCGATTCCGCCCTGTATGAAGCGGTGCTGCAGGTGATGGAATCGCTGGTGCCGGAGTATGTCGCCTCGGGCTATGTACGCGAACGCTCGGGCTCGGTGCTGCCGGGCATCGCGCCGTCCAACGTCTACCCGTGCCGCGACGGCGAATATCTGATCGGCGCCAACCAGGACACGGTGTTCCGCCGCCTGTGCGAGGCCATGGGCCGGCCTGACCTTGCCGACGACGAACGCTATTCCACCCACGTGGCGCGCGGTCGGCACCAGGAGGAGCTGGATGCGCTGATCGGCGCGTGGACCGCCACGCTGACCATCGCCGAACTGGAGCAGAAGATGATCGATGCCGGCGTGCCGGCCGGGCGGCTCTATCGCCCGCAGGACATGCTGGACGATCCGCACTTCCAGGCGCGCGAGGCGATCATCGGCGTCCCCCACCCTCGCTGGGGCGAGGTGAAGATGCAGAATGTCTTCCCGAAACTTTCGGCCACCCCGGGGCGGGTGCGGCGTCCGGCGCCGGCCAGCATCGGCGCCGACAACGCGGACGTCTATGGCGAGATGCTGGGGCTGGATGCCGCCGCGCTCGCCGATCTGAAGGCGCGCGGGATCATCTGAGCGGCCCCACCGCCTGCCAGACCATCGCCAACCCCAGGGCAGCCATCAGCACGGCGGCCAGCCGCTGCAAGAACCGCAGCGGCAGTCTGGCCAGCAGGCGATCCCCAAGCAGGACGGCCGGCACGTTGGCCAGCATCATGCCGAGCGTGGTGCCCAGCGTGACGGCCAGGACATCGACCGGAGCATCGCCGAATCGGGCTCCAAGGCCGATGGTGGCAATCTGTGTCTTGTCGCCGATCTCGGCCAGGAAGAAGGCGACCAGCGTGGTCAGGAACAGGCCGCCGCGCGGGGTTGGTGGTGCGTCGTCGGGTTTGTCAGGCACCAGCAGCCACGCCGCCGTGGCCAGAAAGCCCAGCCCGACCAGCGTGCGAAACGCTGGCCCGGCAAACCAGTTGGCCAGCGCCGCGCCAGCCCAGGCCGCCAGCGCGTGATTGGCAAGCGTTGCAACGGCGACGCCGGCGATGATCGGCACCGGCCGGCGATAACGCGCCGCCAGCAGCACCGACAGCAGCTGGGTGCGGTCCCCCATTTCGGCCAGCGCGACCAGGCCTGTTGACGTGAAAAGGGTTGCGGCAAGATCCGGCATGACGACGCTCCCCCGGCAGACACGCATGACACCACGGCCCGCCGGGTGCGGCCGCGATGTCATCGGTCTTGCCCGCTCCCTGATCGGGAGCCGGCGCCACCATGGCCGTGCCGGCCAAGCCTGTTGATGGCGCCATTGGGGGCTACTCCCCGGTTGACGCATGCGCGATAGCAGCTTGCGACGCAGGCGTCCACGGCGCACACTGATGCCATGTCGCTGTTTCCCCTGCTGCTGGCGGCGGCTGCCAGCCTGCCCGTGGCCTCATTGCCGCCCGCCATCCCCCAACCCGCTACACTTGGGCCTGCTGCACCTGCGCCCGCCGGTTCACCGCTGATCGCGCCGGCCACCATCGACAACAATCTGGAGATCAGCGGCGAGGAGCTGGAGGCGGAACAGCTGAAGAAGCGCCTGTTCATTGAGGTCAAGGTCAACGACAACGGCCCCCACCGCTTCCTTGTGGACTCGGGCGCCGACCGTTCGGTGGTGAGCGAGGGCCTGGCGCTGCGCCTGGCACTGCCGGCCGGCGAAAGCGTGAAGGTGCAGGGCATGGCCGGCGCAGTCAGCGTCGCCACGGTCGAGGTGGCGGCGCTGGCGCTGGGCCAGTCGGAAGTGGGGCCGATCACCGCCCCGGCCTTGCCTGCCCGCCACCTCGGCGCCGACGGCCTGATCGGCATCGATGCGCTGGCCGATCAGCGGCTGATGCTCGATTTCGACAAGCGCACTGTCACCGTGCAGGATTCGCGCCAGCCCTACACATCGATGGGCGGCGAGATCCTGGTCACCGCCAAGCGGCGCAAGGGCCAGCTGATCATCACCCAGGCGTCAGTGCGCGGCCGCCCGGTGGCCGCGGTGATCGATACGGGCAGCGAGCTGACGCTGGGCAACCAGGCGCTTCGCGAACGCCTGTTCGGCACGCGCATCCCCAATGGCATGCGCGAGATCGAACTGATCTCGGTGACGGGCCAGGTGCTGAAGGCCCAGGCCGTCGTGCTCGACGATGTGCGCATCGGCGGGCTGATGCTCAACAATGTCCTGATCGCCTTTGCCGATGCGCCGCCGTTCGCCCTGTTCGGCCTGTCGGAACAGCCGGCCATCTTCCTGGGCTCAGACCTCTTGGCCAGCTTCCGGCGCGTGAGCCTCGATTTCCGCAACCGCAAGGTGCGCTTCACCCTGCGGCCCGGCTCCACCCTGCGGCCGTTTGCGACCGTTCAGTTCTGAAGCGTGTTGGCGGCCAGCCGCTCGAACTGGCTCTGACAGCCAGCCTCCACCAACGCGATGCCCAGGGCTCCCACGTCCGCAGCAGCCGTCACCTGCTTGATCGTCAGGGTGACCACTGATTTGCCGCCGCTGATGGTGAGCGTGCCAGCGCGTCCCGCGACCGCCGCCGGCAACGCGGCCGTCGCCTGACCGGCAGCAAAGCTGACCGTGCCGCTGGCGCCATCGTCGCGGGCGATGCGCAAGGATTGGGCAGCCGCCGTATCGGCCCGCCACAGGGCAATGCTGGTCGGATCAAGCACGCACACCGTATCGCTGGCCCGGATATCGAGCGTCCACACGCCGGGCGGCGTGGGCGGCCCCTGGTCCTGCCCGCCGGCGCGCACCGCCCCGATGCGGGCCCGCCGCGCCGGCTTCTGCACCAGAAGGTCGGAAAAGGCGACCTCGCCGGCGGCGGCGCTGGGCGCGGCCAGGCTGAAGGTGCCAGGCCCCGAAAAACTGCGGGTGCCGCGCGCATCGAGCACCACGATGGAATCGCCAGCCTTCAGGGTGAGCGGCGTGTCGGGCAGGCGCATGCCGGGTCGGAACTGCGGGGCAGATGGACCGGCGGCGCGCACAACCAACGGCCCGGCCACGGCGACCGCGGGCATGGCCAGCATCAAGGTGACGGCCAACAGCCTAATCGAGATCATAGACACCTCCCGGTCCCACCTGTTCGAGACGTCTTACCAGATACGCCAGCGCCGTGTCTTGCGGTGCAGCGGCTGAACGCTGCCTGAGTGCGGCCAGTGCCGCGCCGTCGCCGGCCGCTATCGCTGCCAGCAGCGCATCGCCGGCCTGTTCCGGCCCGGCGCTGGCCAGCGCCAGCGGCTCGAACACGTCGATCGGCTTCTCGCGGCCGCGCACCCGCACCCGGCCCATCGCCCGGAAGCGGTCGAGGCCCATCTGTTCGGCGGCCTCGCGGCTGACCAGCGCCGCGGTTTTCAAGGACTTGTTGGCGCCCTCCAGCCGGGCGGCGACGTTCATGGCATCGCCCAGCGCCGTATACTGGATCCGCCCTTCGCCGCCGAAATTGCCGACGACCACGTCACCCCAGTGCAGGCCCACCCGGGTGCGCCCCATCGCCGGGCGGCCGGCTTCGGCGATGCGGAAGCGTTCCCCGGCCTGGACCATCTCCACCGCGCAGGCCAGCGCGCGGCGGGCATCATCGTCGCGCGCGATCGGCGCCCCCCAGAAGGCGACCACGGCATCGGCGACGAACTTGTCGAGCGTGCCGCCGTGCTTCAGCACCACCTCGCTCATGGTGTCGAGATATTCGTTGAGCGTCGACGCCACCACCTCCGGCGGCTGGCTCTGGCACATGGAGGTGAAGCCCTCGATATCGCTGAACAGCGCGAACACCGGCCGCCGTTCGCCGCTCAATTGCAGCCGTTCGGGTTCGCGCAGGATCTGCTGGGCGACATCGCGCGGCAGATATTTGCCAAGCGCGCCCTGGGCGAAGCGCCGCTGCTCGGCGCCGACGATGCGTGCCATGGTGGAGGCCGCCATCAGGGCCAGCAGCCAACCCACCCCAAGGCCGGCGCACGGCAGGCCATATGTGTCATAGCCCTGGCCGGCGAGCCCGTAGGGCAGCCAGCCGAGTGCAAAAATCTCCACGATGACAAACGGGATCAGCAGCCGCGCACTGGCGTCGAACCCACCAGTCAATGCGCCGAGCAGCACCGCGGCCAGCGCCAGCGCCCACATCACTGCCGATGGCAAGGGAGTGAGCACCGCGCCATCGAGCGCCTGGGCAATCAGCACGGCATGCAGTTCGACCCCCGGTGTGGTCTGGCCTGACAGCCGGGTGAAGGGCGTGATGAAACGGTCCACCTCCGGCAGGTCGGCGCCGACCAGCACGATCTTGCCGGCAATCGCGTCCTTCAGGGCGGCAGCGGTCTCGGCATTGCCGAACAGGTCGATGGGCAGCGAGGCGAACACCGGCCGGTCGGCAAACTGCGGCCGCCGCAGCCTCACCGAGCCCTGGTGGCCCTCATAGCCCTTCACGCCAGTGATGGCATTGACCAGCAGCGGCGGCGGCTGGCGCGCCGGGCGGGGCCATTGCCGCCACGCGTTGTCGCTGTCGACATCGAGGCGGATGTTGGCGGTGCGCACCGGAGCGTTGGCGACACCGGCAAAATAGGCCCGCATATGGGCTTCCTGCCAGGGCATGATGAACTCGCCGTTCTCGGCATTGCTGGAAAAGCCGAACCAGGTCGGCGTGTGAATGGCCTTCAACGCCGCCGTGAGCGCCGGATCCTCCGGCTGCGGCTGGTCGATCAGGATATCCACTCCGATGGCGCGGGGGCCCAGCGCATCGAGATTGGTCAGCGCCCGGGCCAGCATGGTGCGATCGAGCGGCGAGCGCTTGCCGGTGGCGGCCAGCGTCTCCTCGGTGAACACCACCAGCACCACCCGGTCATCCTGATCGACGCGCGGCGCGGTGAGGTCGGCGCGCACGTCATAGAGGCCGCGCTCGGCGGCGAGTGCGAGCGGCAGGTTCCAGCTGTAGCGCGCCATCAGCAAGGCCAGCAGCAACACCAGCCCGGTGACGATCAGGCGCAGCGGGCCGGCCTGGCCAATCGCCTGGCGCAGGGTTGCAAAGCCATCGCCGAGGCGGGCGCTGCCTCTCACCCGGCCTCAGCGACCCCGGGTCGGCGCGGCCGGCGTCAACAGCGGCTTGGCGGCGTCGCCGATGATGGCAAAGCCCGACCAGTAATAGGGATGGGAGGTTTCCACCGCGTCCATCATCGCCACCTGGCTGCGACGCAAGGCTTCGCCCACGCTCTGTTGCCCGGCATCGGCGAACAGGCCGGTGACCAGCGTCGCGGTGGCGTCATAGCTGTCCGGCACCGGCCAGTGGCTGGCGATCACCGCGCGGGCGCCGGCCCCCACAAAGGCGCGCACCAGGCCATCGAGGGCGAAATTGCCGCCCGTGGTGATGCCGGCCTCGCGCGTGGCCGAAGCGCTGGCGGCGCCGGCCGTGTCGCAGGCGGACAGGATGATGGTGTCGGCATCCAACGACAGGTCGAAGATCTCGCGGAAGCTCAGGAGGCCATCGCTGTCACTGCCGCCAAAGCTGGTCAGCAGGGCCGGGCGTGCCGCGCATTGCGGGCGCGGCGCCGTCACCAGCCCGTGGGTGGCGAAGTGCAGCACACGATAATCCTTAAGGTCGGGCCGCGCCATCAGCGCATTGTCGTTGAAGGCGGCTCCGGTCACAACATCGGCGCCGCCGGCCTTCAGCAGCCCGGCGGCGAGCTGCAGTTCGGCAGCCGCAATGGGGTGCTGCCATTCGGCCAGCGGCCAGTCGCAATCGGCAGCCGTGGCGGCCAGCACGCCGGCGGGAATGGCGCTGGCCATGGCCGTGCCGGCGTCTGGCACCCGGTTCTCGCCGAGGCCCAGATAGGCCTTGCCGGCGCGGCTACCGGCGAGGCCGCGCACATCGATGAAGGCGCGCGGCGACGTGGCGGTGGAGATGATTCGGTCGCGGCCCAGCCAGGCAAGACCGCGGGCATCGAAGGCATCGGCATTCTCATCGGCCTGGCGCGCGGCATAGGCGGCCATGTTGGTGTCAGCCGTGATCAGCAGGTTGAAGGGCAATTGCAGCATTGCGCCATCGGGTTCCACCACAAGGTGCCGGCTGGCCAGAACCAGCCGCGACACCGGGCCATCATCGGGGCCCGTCAGCAGGCCAAACAGGCGGCGCGCGGCGGCGGCATCGAAGGGATAGGTGGTGGGCCGGCCATTCTCGAACAGCACCACCGTGTCGCGGATCGCCTTGACCATCTGGCCCAGCGCAGCCGGGCCAGCGGCCAGCCGGATCACCGCAGCCGTCTCCCGGTTCAGTGCCAGCGAATAGGCATCATCACCCACCAGGATCAGCTTGAAATAGGCTTCACCGGGCTGCAGCGCCTGTTGCAGCTGGGCCAGCGTGACACTGGTTCCTGAAATGCTGCGATAGCGCGGAAAGGCCGACAATTGCGCCAGGATCGCGGTCTGCTCGGCGCCCAGCGTGGCCACCCGCTCCCGCAGCGAGTCCAGCTGCTCGCGCTCCACCGGGGTGGGCGCCTCCAGCTGCGACAGGCGGGCGATGTCGCCCTGGCTGCGCACGATATCGCGGGACAGGGTGATGGACTGGCGGAACAGCCCGGCGGCGGCATCGCTGCCCCCCGAAAGCTCGCGGGCCAGCACCGCCTGGGTTTGCGCCACGCCGGGGCGCACCAGGATCTGGCTGGCATCGAACAGATCCGCGGCGGCCGCTGCATCCCCGCTGGCCGCAAGCTGGGCAAACCACGGCCCCAGCAGCGGGCGCAGCACCTGGCCAGCGCCCGGCGTATCGGGCGCGGC
>NZ_WMHO01000125.1 GCF_010994245.1 Sandarakinorhabdus rubra | reverse complement strand
TGCCGTCCACGAACAGGCCGGTGGTGCCGGTGCGGCCGCCGGCCTCACGCAGGCGGGTTGGCGCGCCCGCCACATAGGTGAACCGCTCGTTGGTCTCGCCGGTCAGCTGGCGGGTGTCGGCGCCCAGCCGCAGCGTCACGCCGTCGCCCAACGGGGGTGACAGCTCCAGCCGGCCGCCCCAGCCGGTGGCCGGGGTGGCATATTGGCTGAGCGTCTGGGTGGCGGTGGTGCGTGCGGCGTTGACGCTGGCAAAGTCGGAGGTGAAATTGCGGTTCTGCACATAGGCCAGCGCCTGCCAGCCCCAGCGCCCGCGCCCGACCAGTCTTATGGCGCCGTCGATGCCTTCGGAGGTGTTGCGCGAGAAATCGGTGCCGCGCTCGCGGCTGTCGGTGAAGCCGGTCGCGGTCACCTGGGCTTCGGTGTCGGGCGCGATCCGGACCACCACGCGCAGATTGATGCTGGCCTGTTCATAGGGCGCCGCGCGGTCCACCGGGCCACGGTTGCGCGCCACGATGGGAATGAAGCCATCACCCCGCCCATAGGCGCCCGACAGCATGGCAAAGCCGCCATCGCGCTTCAGGCCCAGCGAGCCTTGCGCATCCAGACTGTCGCGGCTGCCATAGGCGATGTTGCCGGTGAACGGCGTCAGGGTGGCGGCGCCAACGCTTTCCAGTTCGATGGTGCCGGCCAGCGCGCCCGGCCCCCAATAGCCCGAGCCGCCGCCGCGCGTGATGCGGATGCGGTCAAGCCGGCCGGTGGCATAGGCCGGGAACGCCACCCAGCCGCCGAACGGATCGGCCTGCGGCACGCCATCCAGCACCAGCAGCGCACGCGACGAGGCGTTGCCGCCCAGCCCGCGCAGGGTGATGCCTTGCGACGTGGCGTTGGCGGACCGGCTGTCGGAGCGGCGGAACTGCTGCTGCCCGGCGATGTCGGCCAGAACCGATTCCAGCCGGTTGGCGGCCGAGTTCAGGATGCGGTCGCGCCCGATCTCCACCAGCGACAGCGCGGCATCGCCAGGCAGGTCCTTCAGGCCCTTGCCGGTGACAATGATCATCGCGTCCTCGGCGGCGAGGGCGGGTGTTGCGGTGGCGAGCAGCAGGGTGGCAAATGCAAACTTGGTCATGCCCGTCTGATAGCGACGATGCTGGCGCGTGCAAGCCGCCTTTCCGTCTTGGAAAAGCAATACAGCCGTCCTACATCGACGCGGACCCCAAGCTGAGGAGCGCACGTCATGCCCAACCCCTGGCAGCACAGCCGGCAGAGCAGCATCGCCGACGACATCGATTTCGAGATCAAGGGCCATGAGCTGCAGTTCGTGGAGATCGAGCTTGATCCCGGCGAGAGCGCCGTGGCCGAAGCCGGGGCAATGGTGTGGAAGGATGCCGCGATCGGCATGACCACCGTGTTCGGCGATGGCGCCGGGCAGCAGGGCGGCTTCATGGGCGCGCTGATGGGCGCGGGCAAGCGCCTCCTCACCGGCGAGAGCCTGTTCACCACCGTCTACACCCACAATGGCGCCGGCAAGGCGCGGGTGGCCTTTGCCGCGCCGACGCCGGGCCACATCCTGCCGATCAAGCTGGACAGCGTGGGCGGCACGTTGATCTGCCAGAAGGATGCGTTCCTGGCGGCGGCCAAGGGCGTGTCAATCGGCATCGCCTTCCAGAAGCGGGTGATGACCGGGCTGTTCGGCGGCGAAGGCTTCATCATGCAGAAGCTGGATGGCGATGGCTGGGTGTTCGTGCAGATGGGCGGCACCGTGATCGAACGCAACCTGGCGCCGGGCGAGGTGCTGCATGTCGATACCGGCTGCGTGGCGGCGTTCACGCCTTCGGTCGGCTTCGATCTGGAAACCGTGGGCGGCGTCAAGTCCATGCTGTTCGGCGGCGAGGGCGTGTTCTTCGCCCGCCTCACCGGGCCGGGCAAGGTGTGGATCCAGTCGCTGCCGTTCAGCCGGCTCGCTGGCCGCATGATGCAGGCCGCCATGGGCCGCGGCCAGAACCGCGGCGAAGGCAGCATCCTGGGCGAACTGGGCGACTTCATCGGCGGCAACCACTAGGGGCAGCGGCCTGCATTGACTGGGCGCCCAGCCAGCGCGCATGACACGCGCTGGAAGGGGGGCGCGTGGCCAAGCTCTATTTCTACTATGCCTCGATGAACGCCGGCAAATCGACGGTGCTGCTGCAGGCCGGGTTCAATTATCGCGAGCGCGGCATGCGCACCCTCATGTTCACCGCCGCCATCGATGATCGCGCCGGCACCGGGGTCATCGCCTCGCGCATCGGCCTGTCGGCCCCGGCGTCGGCCTATGCGGCCGAGACTGACCTGTTTGCGGACATCGCCGCTTCCCATGCCGAAAGCACCGTTGATTGCGTGCTGGTTGACGAGGCGCAGTTCCTCACCCGCGCCCAGGTGTGGCAGCTGGCGCGCGTCGCCGATGATCTGGGCATCCCGGTGCTCTGCTATGGTCTCAGAACCGACTTTCGCGGCGCCCTGTTCGAGGGCAGCCAATGGCTGCTGGCCATCGCCGACGTGCTCACTGAACTGAAGGCGGTGTGCGCCTGTGGCCGCAAGGCGACGATGAATCTGCGGATTGATCACGAGGGCCGTGCTGTGACCACTGGCCAGCAGACCGAAATTGGTGGCAATGATCGTTATGTGGCCCTGTGCCGGCGCCATTTCGTGGCGGCACAGGCCGGATTGCACCAGCCCTGAACCGGGCCGGCGCCAGCAGGAGGGCGACGTGACCAGCATCGGTGATTTCAGCGCCAAGGCCATTGATGGCCACGAGGTGCCGCTGAGCGAGTTCGAAGGCAAGGTGCTGCTGGTGGTCAACACCGCCAGCAAGTGCGGGTTCACGCCGCAATATGAAGGGCTGGAGGCGCTGCACAAGAAATACGGGCCAGAGGGCTTTGCCGTGCTGGGCTTCCCCTGCAACCAGTTCGGCGCGCAGGAACCGGGCGACGCCACCGAGATCGCCAATTTCTGCAAGCTGACCTATGATGTCGACTTTCCGCTGTTCGCCAAGGTGGAGGTGAACGGCGACAAGGCCCATCCGTTGTTCCAGTGGCTCAAGAAGGCGGCGCCCGGCCTGCTCGGCAGCGAGGCGATCAAGTGGAACTTCACCAAGTTCCTGATTGACCGGCGCGGCCAGCCGCAGGAGCGTTTCGCGCCGGCCACCAAGCCCGAGGCCCTGGGTCCGCAGATCGAGAAGCTCTTGAAACAACCTTAGACACTATGGGGTGATGCGCCATGCTTGCCGTTCCCAATGATCTTGCCAACTGGTGGATGCCGTTCACCGACAACCGCTATTTCAAGTCCCACCCGCGCCAGATGGTGGCGGCGAAGGACATGCACTACACTAGTGCCGACGGGCGCCAGTTGCTTGATGGCACCGCCGGACTTTGGTGCGTGAACGCCGGCCATGGCCGCGAGCCGATCGTGAAGGCCATCCAGGCCCAGGCCGCGGCGCTGGACTTCGCGCCTGCCTTCCAGCTCGGCCATCCGCTGGGCTTCCAGGCGGCGGCGCGCCTGGCCGGCATCATGCCGGAAGGACTGGACCGCATCTTCTTCACCAACTCCGGTTCGGAAAGCGTCGATACCGCCCTGAAGATCGCGCTGGCCTATTGGCGGGCGAAAGGCGAAGGCCAGCGCACCCGGCTGATCGGGCGCGAGCGCGGCTATCACGGTGTCGGCTTCGGCGGCATTTCGGTGGGCGGCATCGTCACCAACCGCAAAACCTTCGGGCCCGGCCTGCCCGGCGTCGATCACTTGCCGCACACCCATGATCCGGCGCGCAACGCCTTCTCGCGCGGCCAGCCGGCGCACGGCGCTGAACTCGCCGACCGGCTGGAAGCGATCATCGCGCTGCATGGTGCCGACACCATCGCAGCCGTGATCGTCGAGCCGCTGGCCGGGTCAACCGGCGTGCTGGTGCCACCGGTGGGCTATCTGGAACGGCTGCGGGCGATCACTGCGCAGCACGGCATCCTGCTGATCTTCGACGAGGTGATTTCCGGCTTCGGTCGGCTGGGCGCTGCCACGGCAGCCGAGCGTTTCGGCGTCACCCCCGATATCATCTGCCTGGCCAAGGGGCTGACCAACGCCGCCGTGCCGATGGGCGCGGTGGCGGCCAGCCGCCATGTCCACGACACGCTGGTGAATGCACCCGGCGACACGCCGGGGATCGAGCTGTTCCACGGCTATACCTATACCGCGCACCCGCTGGCGTGCGCCGCCTCGCTGGCGACGCTGGAGCTTTATGCCGACGAGGCGCTGTTCGAGCGGGCGCGCGGCCTGGAAGCCCATTGGGAAGCGGCGCTGCACGGCCTTGCCGGCCTGCCGCACGTCATCGACATCCGCAATTTCGGCCTGGTGGCCGGCATCGAGCTGGTACCGATCCCCGGCCAGCCGGGGGTGCGTGGCCAGTCCATCTTCCGTGCCATGTTCGATTCCGGCCTGCTGATCCGCGTCACCGGCGACATCATCGCCCTGTCGCCGCCGCTGATCATCAGCGAGGCCCAGATCGACGAGATTGCCGGCCGGTTGGGCGAGCATCTGCGCACCTTGGCGTGACCGCGCACCAATTGACTCAAGGCGAGAGGTTCATCATTACGCGCGTGTAATTTTTTCCGCCGGTCGGCCTTGGCACGGGCGCCATGCCCCCCTACATGGGCGGACATTGCCGCAACAGGCATCGGGAGAGGCATGGCAGCGAACGATCTTGTGCAGATGGACCTGAAGCGGCTGGTGTATCGCTGGCTCGGGGACATTTTGTGGCCGGAGAAGGCGTATTTCTGGCTTGCCATCATCTATGGCATCGGGATCGCGCTTCTGGGCCTGGCCGTTCCGATTTCGGTGCAGCTGCTGATCAACAGCATCGCCAATACGGCGCTGCCGGTGCCGCTGTTCACCCTGTCACTGATCCTGTTCGCCCTGCTGGTGATCTCCGGTCTTTTGTCGGTGCTGCGCATCCACCTGATGGAGCTGTACCGCCGCCGCTTCATGGCGCGGCTGGTGGCGGACGTGACATTGCGGGCGATCAATGCTGCCGATCCCTTCTTCCAGGATGACCGGCGCATCGATCTGTTCAACCGCTACTTCGAGCTGGTCAACATGCAGAAGGCGGTGCCTTCGCTGCTGATCGGCGGCTTCACCATCATCCTCGGGATGATTGTCGGCTTCATCGTCACCAGCTTCTATCACCCGTTCTTCCTGGCCTTCAATCTGGTGCTGATCGTGCTGCTCTATGCGGTGTGGGCGATCTGGTCGAAGGGCGCCATGAAGACCTCGATCATCCTCTCTCACGAGAAATACAACGCGGCCCACTTCCTCGAGACGGTGGGGGCGTCCAACGGCTTCTACAAGTCGGCCCGGCACATCGATTATGCGCTTGGCCGCGCCGAGCAGGTGACGGCCAACTATGTGAAGGCGCATGCGGCGCATTTCCGTTTCCAGTTTCCGCAGACCATCGCCTTCTATTTCCTCTATGCCGTGGCCAGCGCCGGCCTGCTGGCGCTGGGCGGCTGGCTGGTGATCCAGGAGCAGTTGTCGATCGGCCAGCTGGTGGCGGCCGAGCTGATCCTGTCCGGCGTCTTCGCCGGCATGAACAGCCTCTATTCCTATCTCGACGACTGGTATGATCTGGTCGCTTCGATCGAGGAACTGTCGCTGCTTTATGGGCTGAAGCAGGAGGTGGCGGCGCCCGCCGGCGTGGCGCCGCCCAAGGGCGGCAGTCTGGCGCTCAACCAGGTGCGGGTCACGCTGCCGCTGGGCGAGGCCGAGCTCAATCTCGAGATTCCGGAGGCCAGCCGGTTGGTCTGCCAGGGCGTGCCCGGCATGGAGCGCGAGTTCGCCGATCTCTTGAAGCGCCTCGATCAGCCGACAGCCGGCCTGATCACGTTGGGCGGCGTTGACATCGCGATCATGGACCCGCTCGCCCTGCGCTCGGCCGTGATGGTGCTCGATCGCGCTGCCATCGTGGAATCGACCATCGCCGATTATCTGCGGCTGGCGAACCCGGCGAAAACCGCGGCCGAGCAGATGGCGGCCCTTCGCCTCGTGGGGTTGGATGATCGCATCGCCCTGATGCCCGATGGCATCCACACCAGGCTGTCTTCCACCGGCGCGCCGTTCAGCGTGGCCAAGATGATGCAGCTGAAGCTGGCGGCGGCCATATTGTCGGAACCGCGTATCCTGGTGCTGTCGCCACTGTTCGACACCGTCACCCTGACGCGATTGCGCGCGGTGTTCGGCCATTTCCGCCAGCTCGACACCACCATCCTCTATTTCAGCAACCGTCCCGAGGCGGTGGAGTTGGACGGCTGGCTGTGGATGGGCCTTCGGCAACAGCTGATCACCCGCGATGTCCGCGAATTCGATGCGCTGCGCGGTGCCGCTGGCCGGGAGACCGTTGATGGGGACTGATCCTGGCCTTGGCCCGGCCCTGCCGCAGGGCCATTTCGCCACGCTGCGTACCCTCAACCCGCCGCCGGTGATGCGCATGTTCGGCCGGCTGGTGCTGGCCGGCATCATCATCTTCCTGCTGTTCATCATCGTGGTGCCGTGGGTGCAGACGGCGCAGGGCTCGGGCCAGGTGATCGCCTTTGATCCGCGTGACCGCCAGCAGAACATCACGGCCCTGGTGCCCGGCCGGCTGGAGCGCTGGTATGTCACCGACGGGGCCAGCGTGAAGGCTGGCGAGCCGATCGCCAGGGTGGTCGACATCGATCCCGAATACCTCAACCGCCTGAAGGCAGAACGTGATCAGAAGCTGGCCGAGATGGCGGCCACCGAACAGGCGATGGCCACCGCCCAGCGCGACGTGAAGCGCATGCAGACCCTCTACGGCGAAGGGCTGGCGGCGCGGCGCGACATGGAACTGGCGCAGATCAAGGTGGCCGATTACGCGGCCAAGCTGGCCTCGCTCAGGGCTGATATCAACAAGATCGATGTCAACCTGCGCCGCCAGTCGGAACAGGTGATCAGGGCCCCGCGCGAGGGCCGCATCATGCGCGTGTCGGCCATCGACACGGCCACCATCGTCAAGCAGGGCGACGTGCTCGCGACCTTCGTGCCGGACCACTCGCGGCGGGTCGTGGAACTCTACATCGATGGCCGCGACATCCCGCTGATCACCATCGGCCGGCGCGTGCGGCTGGAGTTCGAAGGCTGGCCGGCGATCCAGTTTTCCGGCTGGCCGTCGGTGGCCAAGGGCTATTTTGACGGACAGGTGGCAGCGATGGACCCCAACGCCTCGGCCAACGGCCTGTTCCGCATCTTGGTGACTCAAAGCCCTGACCGCGATCCCTGGCCCGATGAACGCTCGGTGCGGCTGGGCGCCAAGGTGCGTGGCTGGGTGCAGATGAACACCGTGCCGATCTGGTTCGAACTGTGGCGCATCCTCAACGATTTCCCGTTGCAGTTCAGCCGCCCGGGCGCCGAGCCGGCCACCAATGGCGAAGCGCCGACCAAGGGCGAGTCTGGGGCGGCCAAGGGCAGCGATGCCATCACGGCGGGCAAATAGGCGGGTGTTGCTGCTGGCGCCCATGCTGCTGGCTGCTCTGCTGCTGTGGCCGGCTGTGCCTGCAGCGGCGCAGACCAGCCCGCGCGCGCTGGAGGCCGATGCCCGTGCCGCAGCCCAGCCGTTGCCCGCCGCCACCAG
>NZ_WMHO01000124.1 GCF_010994245.1 Sandarakinorhabdus rubra | reverse complement strand
GCCGCACCCGCGCCCCGCGACTGGATCGCCCACTACACCAAGGCCCGCAACGCGGCGCTGGCAAAGCAATGGCCGCGCGCCGCCGCCCATGCCGGCATCGCCTGGGTGCAGAACCCGCGCGCGCCCGAGACACGGGCGCTGTGGCGCCTGGCGGCGCTGGAGGCTGGTGTCGGTGGCCGGAACGCCGGCGGGCTGCCGCTGCCTGATACGCTTCCGGGCCGGTTGGCCGGTCAGCTGCCGCCGATCGGATGGCAGCTGACCGCGATGGCCGGCGCGCTGCTGCTGACCGGTGGGTTCGGCGCCCTGCTGTTCCAGCGCTTCGGCCATGCCAGCGGGGCCTGGCGGCGGCCGGCGGCGCTTGGTGCGGGCCTTGGCGCGCTCGGCATGGCGGCCGGGATCGCCGGCACCTGGGGCTATGGCGCGGCGGCGGCCCCCGATGCCGCGATCACCTGGCAGCCGGTGGCCCTGCGCCCGCTGCCCGTGGCGACACCCGACAGAGAGGCGACCGTGGCGCTGGCCCCCGGCACCGTGGGGCGCATGGACGGCCGCTTCATCGGCTGGGTGCGGCTCACCCTCCCCGATGGACGTTCGGGCTGGCTGCGCCGCGGCGAGGTGATCCCGGTCTGGCAGCGCCAGCCGGAGTGATTCCGGTCAGTTCGCGCGGCAGGTGCCCGCTGGCGGCGTGTGCGGCAGTGGCACGCCGCTCAGCGCCACCGTCATCCGGCCCGCCTCGATCGCCGGCGCGCCGTTGACGAACAGGTCCGTCACCCCTTCGGCGAGCACGGCGACCTTGTTGAAGTCGTTCTTCGGCGCATAGGTCTGGGGATCGAAGACCACGACATCGGCGAAATAGCCGGCCTTCAGATAGCCGCGCTCCTTGATGCCGAAGGCATCGGCCGTGGCGCCGGTGGAGTTGCGGATGAAGAAGGGCAGCGTGATCACCTTCTCCTCGACGACATATTTGCGATACTTGGTCGGGAAGGTGCCATATTCGCGCGGGTGCCCTTCGCCGCCGTCGGAGTCGGTCAGCGTCCAGGGCTGCTTCATGAACGTCGCGATGTCCGCCTCGCCCATGACGAAGCCGATCAGCGACTGGCTGCCGCCCTGCTTCAGGATGCGGATCGCGGCATCGACCGGGGTCATCCCCATTTCCCGCGCCACCACGTCGAGGAACTTGCCGGTCTGCGGGGTGCCCGGTGCGCGGAACAGGAACTTGTTGGGGCCGCCCGTGCGTTCCATGTTGCGGATCATCTCGGTCTTGATCCGCTCGGCCGTCTCGGGGTTCTCAAGCCGCTTCAGAAACGCCTCACGGCCGCCGTCCATGGCCCAGTTGGGCACGAACATCGCAGTGAGGCTGGTGCCGTTGCCGGTGTAGGGATACTGGCTGGCGGTGACCTTCTGGCCGGCGGCGCGAGCCGCGTCCACCATCCTGACGACCTCGGCGGACATGCCCCAGAGCTTGGGGCCTATAATCTTGATGTGGCTGAGGTGCACCGGGATATTGGCTTCCTTGCCGATGGTCAGCGCCTCTCGGTACGACGCGATGGCCCCGACCGTGAAATCGGAATAGTCGCGCGTGTGGGTGTCATAGATGCCACCGCGGATGCCGGCTTCCCTGGCCAGCGCAATGATCTCGTCGGTCTTGGAATAGCTTTGCGGCACATAGAACAGGCCGGACGAAAGGCCGATCGCGCCCTCGCACATGCCCTGGACGACCAGCGCCTTTTCCTTTGCCAGTTCGGATGCTGTGGGCGCCCGGGCCACTGGCCCGATCACCGCCTCGCGGATGGTGCCATAACCGACAAAGGTGGCGACGTTGACCCCGATGCGCTGCGCCTTGAGCTTGCCAAGCACGCTGGCGACATTGGGATCGCCGCGACCATCATTGCCGATGAAGAGGGTGGTGACCCCTTGCGCAAGCCAGGCCGGCACCTGCCGCTGCGCAGGATCGGCGGACTCAAGGAAATGCTGCGCATGGGTGTGGGGATCGATGAAGCCGGGCGCCACGATCTTGCCAGTGGCATCGATGGTGCGCTTCGCCGTCACCTCTGCCTTTGGCCCGACATAGGTGATCCGGTCGCCCGAAATGGCGACATCGCCCACATAGGGCGTCATCGCGGCAGAACCGTCATAGATGGTGCCGCCCCGGATCAGCACATCGGCCACCGGCTGCGCGGCGGCCCCCGCCATCCACATGAGTGCCAGCGTTGATGCCGCAGCCAGCCGCCTTGTCGCCCTGTTCATCACCCACGCGTCCCCCAGCAAACGGCCGACCGCTGACAGCAACGCGGCATGTCCCTCATCGGCCCTGAAATTTGGCAATCACTATGCTGCCGTGCACCGGCCCCCGTCAACGCGATGCCCGGCCGGCGGTGGAAGACGCGCTCCCGCAGCGGGCGTAGCCACAGGTTTCAGTTCTGGGCGGGCGGCTCCACGGCAAGGTTTGCCGAAAGATAGGCGACGATCTTGCTGTATTCATCGTCGCTCAGCACGGCACCCTGGCCAACCATGATGCTGACCACCTCCGCCCACTGATCCGGCGATCGCGGCTGCGCGACGATGATATCGACGCCGTGGCAGCGCGTGCACGCGCCCAGCACCTGCTCCTTGCCGTCCGCATCAGGCAGGCTGATCGCCTGCGACACGGCGGCCGCCGCAAAGGCACCACTCAGGCTGCAGACCACCAGCACCAAGCCGGGAAGACAGCGCGACATCACCATTCCGGGATCATTGTCCGGGGCGGGCGCCGGTCAATCCGGCTTGCCAGCGGGCGCAGGTGCCGGCTCGATCCGCAGCAGCATGCCGTCGGTGTCCTTCGGCCCGCGCAGACGGCCTTCGGTCAGGACATAGATGTTCCCGTCCGGCCCCTGCCTGATGTCGCGGAACCGCACGCCAAGTTCGGTCAGCATGGTATCGCCCTGCCGGATGAAATCGCCACGGATCGTCATCTGGGCGATCTTGCGCGTGTTGGCGCCGGCGACGATCAGGCTGCCCTGCAACTGCGGAAACTTGTCCCCGGTATAGAAGAACATGTTTTCCGGATTGAAGTTGGGATTCCAGAAATACATCGGATCATCCATGCCATCGCGGTGGAACGGCTGATCGGAGACCAGGCTGCCCGAATAATGCCGACCCAGCGACACCAGCGGCCAGCCATAATTGTGCCCCGGCAGGATCTTGTTGATCTCATCCCCGCCGGCTGGACCGAATTCGCTGGCCCACATCACGCCGGTTTTCGGATCCCAGGCCATGCCATACACATTGCGATGGCCATAGCTGTAGATCTCGGGCAGCGCGCCGGCCTTTCCGACAAAGGGGTTGTCGGGCGGCACCGAACCATCGTCCCGCACCCGCAAGATCTTGCCGATATGGCTGTTCAGGGCCTGCGCCTGAGGGCGCGCACTCGATTGGTCGCTCGCCGTTGTGCCATCGCGGTCCCCCACGCTGATGTAGAGCATCCCGTCCGGACCAAAGACCATGCGGCCAGCATAGGTGCCAAGCGGACTTTCCCACGCCTCCGCCACCAATATGTCCTGCACCGCCGTCAGCCGGCCCTGTTCGAAGCGGGCGCGGGCCACCGCCAGTGTCGTGGCCAGCCGGGGCTTCACCTCCTTGGTGTAGGAGACATAGAGCAGCTTGTTGCGCGCGAAATCGGGATGCAACACGATGTCGTGCAGCCCGCCGATGCCGACATTGTTGAGCGCCGGCAGGCCGGCAACGGGGGTCGGATCCAGCACGCCATCGCGCACCACGCGCAGCTGCCCGCCGCGCTCGGTGAGCAGCATTGTGCGTCCATCGGGCAGGAACACCAGCCCATCGGGATGCGACAGGCCTTCCGCCAGCTTGACGACACGGACCGCGATGCCGCCCTGGCTTTTCAGCACGACCGGCTTGTCCACCGCAGCGCCGGACAAGGCGTCGGGCGGATAATTGCGCAGGATCTGGGCCGGGGTGAGCGGGGCTGTGACGCCCGGCGTCTCGACCGGCTGGGCGCCCAGCGTGACAGGCACTGCGGCCAGCAAAGCTGCGATCGGCCAGTATCTCGTGTTGAATGTCATGCGTCCTCCAGAGCCACGCGCCACGGCATCAGCCCTACTCCAGGCTCAGGGCAACAAGCTCGGCCGGATGATCGACCCCGCCAACCCCGACCACGATATATTGCTTGCCCTTGTGCATGTAGGTGATCGGCGGCGAGGTCGTGCCGGCGCCGAGATTGGCCTGCCATACCACCTTCCCGGTCTGCTTGTCATAGGCCCGGAACATGTTGCCGCCGCTCAGTTTGGGAATGCTCAGGCCCACCTTGTCGCCTTCGCCGATGAACAGGAATGATTTCGTCAACAGCGGCGCAGCGCGGCCGGCCTGGCCGAGCGGCGGCAGGTTCAGGTCTTTCAGCAGCGGGTGGTCGCGCGGGCCTTCGCCATTGGGCACCATCCACAGATGCTCCCCGCTGTTCATGTCGATCGCGGTGATCCGGCCATAGGGCGGCTTGACCATCGGCAGGCCCTGCGGCCCCTCCATGTACAGGCTTGATTCCGGCGGCCGCTTGTAATTGTCGCGGCCGATCCACGGCACGCTGACCGACGGGACATAGATCACCCCGGTTTCCGGATCGAGCGCGGCGCCGATCCAATTGGCGCCGCCGACCCAGCCGGGCAGGTAGAGCGTGCCGAGCTTGCCATCGGGTCCGCCCGCAGGCGACGGCGGCGTGTACATCGGGCCATGCCGATAGCGGCTGAGGATCTGCACCGCTTCGGCGCGAAGGGCCGGCGTGTAATCGATCAACTGGTCCTCATCCATGCCCTGCCGGTCGAACGGCTTGGGCTTTGCCGGGATCGGCTGGGTTGGGGAGGCCTTCTCACCCGGCATCGTGGTGGCCGGCACGGGCGTTTCGACAATCGGAAACAGCGGCTCGCCAGTCTTGCGGTCAAAGGCGAACACATAGGCCATCTTGGTGACCTGGATCGCGGCCTGACGCAGGCGGCCATTCACCTTGATATCGGCCAGCATCGGCGGCGAGGGCAGGTCATAATCCCACAGGTCGTGATGCACCAGCTGGTAATGCCACAGCTTCTTGCCGGTGCGGACATCGAGGGCGACGAGCGAGTCGGAATAGAGATTGTCGCCCGGCCGCGAGACGCCATAATAATCGCTGGGCGGGGCGCTCAGCGGCAAATAGACGATGCCGAGTTTTTCATCGGCGCTGAAGGCGGACCAGACCTTCGTCTTGCCGCCCACCCGCCACGATTCATTCTCCCATGTCTCCACTCCCGGTTCGCCTTCGCGCGGGATCGTGTGAAAGGTCCACAGCAACTTGCCGGTGCGCACATCGAAGCCGCGCACATTGCCGGTGAGAGACGCCTTGTTGATGTCGGCGACGCCCGTGGCGATCGGTTGGCCGCCGATCACGATCACATCGCCCACCACGATCGGCGCCGGCGCGGTCCAGGAAAAGATCGTCTTCGGCGCCTGGCGCAGATCAACCCGGCCCTTGTCGCCGAAATCGGCCACCGGCTGACCCGTGCGGGCATCGAGCACGTACAGATAGTTTCCACGTACGGTGACGATGCGCGCGCGGGCGCCCTTCCCCCACAGCGCCAGCGCCCGGCTGGCCGCCGCCGGTGTCAGCCGCCCATCGCCCGGATACGCCGCCTGGCTCCAGAGGACGCGGCCGCTGCCCGGATCGCGGGCCTCGACCAGCCCGATCTGGTTGCTGATGTACATCACCCCGCCCACGACCAGCGGTGCGTTGCGAAAATTGTTGGAGGGCACCAGCGTGGGGTTTGCGGCCCGCAGGGCGGGATCGAGCGCCGGGGCGCGCCAGGCGATTTTCAGCCGCTTGATGGTGCCGGCGTTGATCTGGTTGAGGGCGGAGTATTTCGTGTCGCCCAGCGTGCCGCCGAAGTGCGGCCAGTCGGCAGCGGCCTGCGCGTGAGCCCGTGTCGCGCCGAGCCCTGGCGCCGTTGTCGCTCCAAGCGCGAGGGCCAACGCCAGGCCGATGCCCTTGTATGCCGTCATGGTGCCGCCTCCCTGCTGCCGACGCGCCGTTCAATAGCCAACGGCATAGCCCATGCGCCGGGGATCGGAACCGGCCAGCCGCGTGCCATGGGGCGATTGCAGCACGGCCTGGATGCTGCCGATCGCATAGGGACCGACCGAGCGGACCCCATGCCCCATGGCGCGCAGCCCGGCGACCGTGGCGGGCGAAAAGCGCGATTCAACTTGCAGCGTGATCGCCGCGCCCGGCGTGTAGAAACCCGGATCGGCGTCGAGCGCGAGGCGCGGCGCCTCGATCGCCGCCTGTACCGGCAGGCCACGGTCGATCACGTTGATCAGATGCTGAAACTGCGTCTGTCCGATCGTTTCGCCGCCTGGCGATCCGAACACCATCCTGAACTGCCCCCTGTCGAGCACGATGGTCGGGCAGTTGCCGAGCAGCGGGACACGCCCGCCCTTCACGAAGTTGGGATGATCACGATAGGGCGCCGTCGATCCTTCGCGCAGGCCGTTGTTGCAGAACATGCCTGTGTCACCCATGATGACACAGGCGCCAAAGCCGCCTCCCAGGGTGGTGGTGACGCCAATCGCGTTGCCATCGCCATCGACGATCGAGATATTGGTCGTGTCACCGGGCACGCTGCCGGCTGCCGCTGGCCGGGGCGCCGGCAGCCGGGCGCCGCCGATATCGGCGCCGGCCGGGAAGGCAATGGCGCGGGCCGGATCGATCAGGCGCCGGCGCTGGCTGGCAAACTCCTTGGAAATGAGGGTCGCAACCGGCGCACGGCTCGACGACGGATCGGCAGCGTAACGATAGACATCGGCCTTGGCGATCTTGATGCATTCGGCAATCAGGTGCAGCGCCTGCGGGCTGTCGGCTGGAAGCGAGGCAATGTCAAAGCCTTCGAGGAGGTTGAGCTGCTCGCAGGTTTCCAGACCGGTGCGCGAGGTCAGCGGCGAGCAGATCACGTCGAGCCCGCGATAGCTGGTCGCCACCGGCTCGACCCACTTCGGCCGATAACTGCGCATGTCGTCCAGCCGCAGCCAGCCGCCATTGGCACGCGAGAAACGGTCCATTTCCTGCGCAATGGGCCCAGTGTAGAAATAATCATACGCGGAGGTGAGCGCCTGGTCGCGGCTGGCCCCGCCCTTCAATGCTGCCGTTTCCGCATCGGCCAGGGCCTGAAAACTGCGCGCCAGCGGCAGGTTGCGGAACATCGCGCGCGCCGCGGGCGGCCTGCCGCCCGGAAAATAGATGGCCGCTGTCGTTGGAAAGCGCGTCAGCGTGGCCTGCTGGCGGGCGATCGTCTGGGCAATCGACGGATCGAGCGGATGGCCATCGCGCGCATAGCCGATGGCCGGTTCCAGCAGAACCGACAGCGGAAGCCTGCCCAGACGCCGTGCCAGTTCGATCCAGCCGCCAAACGCCCCCGGCGTCACCACGGCCCTGGGACCGGCGGTCAGATCGGCGGCGGACGCGGTGTCATCGAGCAGGCGCGGCGCGGCGCCGGCGAAGGCGAGCGCGGTGATCCGGCCAGTCTTGCCGTCCATGCAGGTGGCAAAGCCGTTGCCGGCGGCGCCCGATGCCCATGGTTCCACGACATTCAGCACCGCCATCGCCGCCACGGCCGCATCGGCAGCGGTGCCGCCCTGCATCAGCATCCTGAGGCCCGCCATCGATGCCAGCGGGTGCCCGGCCGCAACGATTCCGTGCGGGCCAGCCACCTCGACCCGGTGCTGCATGACCGTGCTGGCGCCCGTGCCCGGCGCGTCCGGCG
>NZ_WMHO01000123.1 GCF_010994245.1 Sandarakinorhabdus rubra | reverse complement strand
GCCACCTGTCGGCGGACGAGCGCGCGCGTCGGCTGGCAAGCGAGACGCCCGCCTGGCGGCTCGACGTGGCGGCCGCGCTGGCCCGCACTGGCCCGCTCGCATGGCACGACAGCAGCGCCGGCTGGCAGCAGGCCGCGCCGCAGGACGATATCGTGGTGGCGCGCCGCGATGTCGGCACCGCCTATGCGCTGGCCGTGGTGGTCGACGATGCCGCGCAGGGGGTGACCGACGTGGTGCGCGGCATGGACCTGTTCGCCGCCACCCACCCCCAGCGCCTGCTGCAGGCGCTGCTCGGGCTGCCGACGCCGCGCTATCACCACCACCGGCTGATCCTGGGCGCCGATGGCCGGCGGCTGGCCAAGCGCGATGCCGGCGAAACGCTGCGGCACTTGCGCAAAAATGGCACCAAAGCTGCCGAAATCCTTCACGAAGTCTTAAATTGACGACCACTCGGGCGTTGTGCCATTCGGGGATTCTGCGGTCCGCATTTCCGGCACCGCCGGTGCTGTGGGGATGTTGCGATGCGCTTCGGGGGAATGGTTGCCGCGTGTGCGGCGCTGATGCTGGCGGTGCCGGCGGCGGCACAGACCTATTTGATTTCATTGCAAGGCCAAGCATTCGCGCCACCGTCGGCGAATCCCATTGCCGAGGTGCAGGCTTTGGGCGGACTGACCGTGAACGCACTGTTCCAGGTGGATACAAGCGCTGCCACATTCCAGTCGCTCAACACCGTCGGCGGTGTGGGCCAGGCAGCTTTCTGGACCGGTTCGGTGCAGGCCGGCATCGTCACGATCGGTAATTCTGTCCTATTGCTGCGCAACGGCAATGATCTCGGCAACATTCTGCTCACCAACAACGTCAGCGCTCCATTCGGCCCCAACGCCCGGCAGGATCAGGCGAATATCACGTCCGTCGCCGGCCTTTCGCCAGCCGGTGCGGTGCGCACCTACGACATTTTTGGTCTGTCTCCGGACATTTACATGCAGAGCCTGTTCTTTGGCCGCACGGCGCCCGGCACGACAGACGTCCTGCCGCTGCTGATCACCGATGTTACCCAACGGCCCGATTTTCCCAGCCTGATGTTCTCGCCGTTCGGCAACCCGCTGTTTCTGGGGTTGAGCTTTCGGCAGGGTAATCCCACCACCTCAGCCCAGCAGCTGGCGTTGCCTGGTCAACAGCTTAACGTGGGAAACCTGATCATCAATGTGCAGGAAATTGGCGGCAGCGTGCCCGAACCGTCGAGCTGGGCGATGCTGATCGCCGGCTTCGGCCTGGTGGGGGCGGCTGCCCGCCGTCGCCGCGTGGTCGCCGCCGCCTGAGGACACCGGGGGGAGGGCCAACCGCCGCACCCCCGCGATTCCGGCTGGCCAGCGCGCCAAAGGGTGATAGACCCTTCGTCCATGCAATCGACGCTGGTCTTCTTCATGATCGCCTCAGCAGTGGCGACGCTCGCCGTGCTGGCGCGTGGCATCATCATCATGGCACGGGGTCAGGATGTGACCGGCGAGCAATCCAACCGCATGATGAGCCTGCGCGTCGCCCTGCAGGCGCTGGCCATCCTGTTCATTGTCATCCTGTTCCTGATCAACCGGCCGGGCTGAACCGGCAGCGGCCGCAATGGTCAAGTTGAACCGCATCTACACGCGCACCGGCGATGATGGCTCCACCGGGCTCGTCGATGGCAGCCGCGTCTCCAAGGCCAGCCACCGCCCGGTCGTGATGGGCAGCGTGGACGAAGCCAATGCCGCCATCGGCCTCGCCCGCCTTTCGGCCAGCCCCGCCACCGATGCCATCCTGTCGCGCATCCAGAACGACCTGTTCGATCTGGGCGCCGACATCGCGACGCCGCCCGGCATCGACGGCGCGCTGCGCATCATCCCCGCTCAGGTCGACTGGCTGGAGGCGCAGATCGACGCCGCCAACGAGAGCCTCGCGCCGCTCACCAGCTTCATCCTGCCGGCCGGCACGGCGGCGGCCACCCATCTTCACCTCGCCCGCACCATCGTGCGCCGCGCCGAGCGCGATGCCGTCGCCGCTGTGGACGCCGGAGAAGACATCAGCGTCGCCGCCCGGGCCTATCTCAACCGTCTGTCCGACCTGCTGTTCGTGCTGGCGCGGGTGGAAAATCCGGCCGGTGACGTGCTGTGGGTGCCCGGCGCCAGCCGTTGAGCGCGACTGGTTGACGTTAACGTCAACTTGGCCCTTGACCCTGTCGGCGGCATCGGCCAAGGCAGGACAACGCAACAATTGACCTTGGGAAAGGATGCCCATGAAGGTGCTTGTCCCCGTGAAGCGGGTGGTCGACTACAACGTGAAGGTGCGCGTGAAGTCGGACCAGACCGGCGTCGAGCTGGCCAACGTCAAGATGAGCATGAACCCCTTTGACGAGATCGCCGTGGAAGAGGCGATCCGCCTGAAGGAAAAGGGCATCGCCACCGAAGTGGTGGTCGTTTCCATCGGCGTGCAGCAGTGCACCGAAACGCTGCGCACCGCGCTCGCCATGGGCGCCGACCGCGGCATCCTGGTGCAGACGGATGTGCCCACCGAATCGCTCGCCGTCGCCAAGGTGCTGGCCGGCGTGGTGGGCGAGGAAGCCCCCGGCCTCGTCATCCTCGGCAAGCAGGCCATCGACGATGATGCCAACCAGACCGGCCAGATGCTCGCGGGCCTGCTGGGCTGGGCGCAGGGCACCTTCGCCTCCAAGGTCGATCCGCAGGGCGACACCGTGACGGTGACGCGCGAGATCGACGGCGGGCTGGAGACGGTGGCGCTGAAGCTGCCGGCGATCGTCACCACCGATCTTCGCCTCAACGAGCCGCGCTATGCCTCGCTGCCCAACATCATGAAGGCGAAATCGAAGCCGATCGCCAACAAGACCCCGGCGGATTATGGCGTCGACATGACGCCGCGCCTCACCACCGTGAAGGTGACCGAGCCGGCCAAGCGCCAGGCCGGCATCAAGGTGAAGAGCGTCGATGAGCTGGTCGCGAAGCTGAAGGAAATGGGAGCCGTCGCATGAGCGCGCTTGTTCTTGCCGAACATGACAATGCCGAACTGAAGGACGCCACGCTGGCGGCCGTCACCGCCGCGACCCAGTTGGGCGGCGACGTGCACATCCTCGTCGCCGGTGCCGGCTGCGGTGCAGTCGGCGCTGCTGCCGCGAAGATTGCCGGTGTCTCGAAGGTGCTGGTGGCCGATGATGCCGCCTATGGCGCCGCCCTGCCGGAGAATGTCGCCCCGCTCGTGGCCGGCCTGATGGCGGGTTACGACGCCTTCGTTGCGCCGGCGACCAGCCGCGGCAAGAACATCGCGCCGCGCGTCGCCGCCGCACTGGACGTGGCGCAGATCAGCGAGATCCTGTCGGTCGAAGGCCCGGACACGTTCACCCGCCCGATCTACGCCGGCAACGCCATCGCCACCGTGAAGTCGTCGGACGCCAAGAAGGTGATCACCGTGCGCGGCACCGCCTTCGCCAAGGCCGCAACCAGCGGCGGCAGCGCTGCGGTTGAAGCCGTCAGCGGCGCCGGTTCGGCCGGCACCTCCAGCTTCGTCGGCGCCGAGCTCACCAAGTCGGCCCGGCCTGAGCTCACCGCCGCCAAGATCATCGTGTCGGGCGGCCGCGCGCTGGGTTCGTCGGACAAGTTCCACGAATATATCGACCCGCTCGCCGACAAGCTGGGCGCCGCCGTCGGTGCCAGCCGCGCCGCCGTCGATGCCGGCTATGCGCCCAACGACTACCAGGTCGGCCAGACCGGCAAGATCGTCGCGCCGGAGCTGTACGTGGCGGTCGGTATCTCCGGCGCCATCCAGCACCTCGCCGGGATGAAGGATTCCAAGATCATCGTCGCCATCAACAAGGACGAGGAAGCCCCGATCTTCCAGGTCGCCGATGTTGGCCTGGTCGGCGATCTCTTCACTTTGGTGCCGGAGCTGACCGGCAAACTGTAAGGCGCCCTGCCATCACGAAAAGAGGCCCGCCGCTGGCACCAGCGGCGGGCCTTTTCGTTGTCGCGGAGCGGCCTGATTCTGGAGCGTCTCCGGGCTGGATGCCGCAACCGGTTGCGGGCAAGATGGCCAATGTGAGGGCAGCAGTGGCCGGGCAGGGCCGGCAGGAGGAGGCGGGCATGGAACCGGCCAGCGTTGCCAGGGCGCGGATCGCCATCGCCGGACTGTGGCTGGCGCTGCTGCCGCCTGCTGCCCAAGGCCAGCCAGCCGCCCCGCCCGTCCAGAAGGTCACTTTGCATCGCGATGCCATGGGCGTGCCGCACGTGTTTGCCGAAACCTCGGCCGGCGTGATGTTTGGCGCTGGCTATGCGCTGGCGCAGGATCGGTTGGCGGCGATGGAGTTGCAGCGGCGGGGGGCGGCGGGCCGGCGGGCGGAGATACTGGGCGCGTCGGCGCTGGCGGGTGACAGGACGGCGCGTGATCGCCGCCTGCCCGATGCCGAATTGATGCGCATGTATCACGCCATTCCGGCCGAACATCAGGCGATGATGCAGGCCTATGTGGATGGCATCAACCGGGCGGTAGCCGAGGTGCTGGCCGATCCTGACCGCAAGACTCCGCTGGAGTTCATCCGCTGGGGCATCCGGCCGACGCCGTGGACCCTCCTCGATTATCTTTCCTATGTCGCCTCGGTGCCAGGGGGGCGTGATGCCCACGAGATCGCCAACCTGGCGTTCCTCAACGCGATGATCAACCGCCATGGCGAACGAGTTGGCCGGCGCATCTTCAACGATGTCGTGCCAGTCTCTGATCCGGATTCGCCCACCGTCATCGCCCCGGGCGAGGATCGTGCGCCGGCGCGGCCGCGGCCAGTGGATCGTCCGGTGTCGCTGCTGGCGGGCGGGGTCGACCTGACCGCCTCGCCGGCACCGCCGCCGCCCGCCGAACCGCCCAAGGGTGCCAGCCGCTGCCTGGTGATCGGGCCGGACAAATCGGCCAGTGGCCGCGTGCTGATGCTGGAGGCGACCGCCGATGGCCCGGAAATCCACCTGCGTGGCGGCAGCTTCGATCAGGCCGGTTTCAGCTTCAACGCCTATGGCCCGCCCTTCATGGGCCGCGGCGTCCAGCATGGCTGGCTGCTCACCTCGGGCGTGGCGCAGGCCAATTCGGTGTTTGCCGAGAAGCTCAATCCGCGCAACCGCCATCAATACTGGTTCAAGGGCGCCTGGCGGGACATGGAGCACCGCACGGAGACCATCCTCGTGAAAGGCGCCGCCCCGGTGACGCACGAGGTGGCGCGCACCGTGCATGGCCCGGTGATCCAGTGGGACACGGCCAACAACGTAGCCTTTTCCCACAGCTTTGCCATGCGCGGCCGGGAAATCGACAACTGGGTCGGCATTGTCGAGATGGGGCGCGCCCGCAGCATCGAGGAATTCGAAGCCAAGGGCGTCAACCGCATGGGCTGGAACCTGGGCATCTGTTATGGCGGCGTCGATGGCCAGATTGCCTTCTGGGAAGCCGGCAATCTGCCCAAACTGCCGCCCGGTGTCGATCCGCGCCTCCCCATTCCCGGCACCGGCGATCATGAGTTGATGGGCTTCCTGGCGCCGGACGAGCAGCCGCATGTCCGCAATCCCAGACAGGGCTTTATCCATGCCTGGAACAGCAAGGCGACCAGCTGGAGCCCGGAGGGCACTGAGGCCCGCAACGGCGCCACTTTCCGCACCTGGGCAGGCACCCGGCTGGCCGCATCGGGCCGGGCGATCACCCTGCTCGACATGCGGGCCTATAATGAGACGATCTTCCACGCGCTGGGCGCCAGCGACCGCACGCAGACGCATCCGGACTTATTCGCGCCGTTCATTCGGGCGGCGATGGCGGCGAGCGATGATGCAGAGGTGCGTGAAGCGGGCGCGCTGATGCTGTCATTCAACGGGCTGTATGAGGACCGCGACGGCGATGAGCGGTATGACAATGCGGGCCTGACCCTGTTTCGCCAGTGGCTGACCGTGGCGCCGGCGATGATCTTTGGCGACAGCATCGGCGACTGGTGGAGCAAAGTCGATGAAGACCGCTACCTGCGCTATCAGACCAGCCTGTTGCTGCGCGCCTTTCAGGGCGAGACGGCTGGCGCGCCGCTCGCCTTCGACTGGTTCCATGGGCGGGATCGCACCCGGCTGCTCGCCGACACGATCAAGGCGACGGTGAACCAGTTGAGGGGCCAGTTTCCGGGCCATGCGATGGCCGAGTGGAAGCGACCGATCTTCTGGAAATATTATGATCCGGCAGCCCAGCGCCCTGATCGGCCAGCCCTGCCGGACGATCCCGATCCACCACGATTGTCGGCGGTGCTGAAGCTGGGGCCGGTGATGGCGCCGCACAATGGCGGCGAAGGCTGGGTGGGCCTGATGGAGATCGATCAGGCGCATCCAGCGCTCTATTCGGTGGTCGATGCCGGCGGGCAGAGCCTGTTCATCGATCCGGCCGGCAAGGGCAATCCGCACCTGACCGATCAGACAATGATGCACGAGGCCAATGAACTGAAGAAGATCGTGATGGCGCCCGACGATGTGCGGGCCACTGCGGTGTCGACCGAGGTACTGGATTATCGGCCCAGCCCCTGATCGGGGGCGCGGGCGGACAGGCCGCGGCCTATTTCTGGAAGGCCGCCGCGATCTCCAGCTTCACCTCGTCGCCGACGATAGGGACGGCGAAGCCGAGGCCGAAGTCGCTGCGCTTGATGCTGCCGGTGGCGCGGAAGCCGATATTCTCCTTGCCGCCCATCGCGGCCGGCGTCTTGCCGGCGCCATAGAAGGTCACGTCCAGCGTCACGGGGCGGGTGACGCCGTTGAAGGTGAAGTCGCCGGTCAGCTTCGCGGTCTGGCCGCTGGTCACCAGCTTGGTGGAGACGAAGCGGGCGTTGGCCGGGGTGGGGCCGAAGAAGTCGGGCTTGCCGCCATCCTTGCCGGGGCGCAGCAGATGCTGGGTCAGGCCGGCGCTCGCGGTGGTCACCTTGCCGACCGGGATGGTCACGTCCACGCGCGCCGCATTGGGCTGCTTGGGATCTATGGTGAGCGTGCCGGTCACGTCACCGAACATGCCCGTGTAGGGCGTGAAGCCGAGGTGATCGAGCGTCCACACCACCAGCGTGTGATCGGGATCGGCAGTGTAGACGCCGCCGCTGACCGCTGCCGGGTTGGGGCTGCCGGGAGGCGACTGCGCCACGGCGGCACTGGCCAGAATCGCGATCAGGGCCATCGATACCATGCGCATCGTCATTCTCCTTCAAGGGCGGCCATGCTGGGCCTGAGTGTGGCCCGCGATGTGTGCCAGCCTGCAGTCGAGGTCAAGCGGCCGGCGGACCTGCCCGCGCCAGGCTGCGGACAAAAAGAAAAGGGAGGCGGCCTTCGCCGCCTCCCTCTCTTCTTGGCGTTGCTGCCGCTTACTGCGGCTGGCAGGGTCCCGACGAGACCGGGGCCGGCGCACCACTGAAGGTGATTTCCACGCGCCGGTTCTGCGGCTCGCGGACACCATCGGCGGTATCGACCAGCGGACGGCCTTCACCGAAGGCTTCGGTGGCGATCGCATCACCGGGCACACCCTTGCCGGCCAGATAGGCCTTCACGGCGTCAGCGCGGCGCTGCGACAGCTTCACGTTGTAATCGTCCTTGCCCGACTTGTCGGCGTGGCCGGCCAGCGCGACGCTGGTCTGGCCGGTGGCAGCGAACTGCTCGGCCGCACGGTCAAGGATCGCGGCCGCTTCAGCCGTGATGTTCGACTTGTCCCAATCGAAGAAGACCAGGAACGGCCCCGGCGTCACGGCCGGCGGCGGGCACGGCGGCAACGGCGGCGGCGGGGGAGGCGGGGGAGGCGGC
>NZ_WMHO01000122.1 GCF_010994245.1 Sandarakinorhabdus rubra | reverse complement strand
GGGCGTTCGCCGCGCGGCGCGCCGCCATCACGATCGCCGCGACCTTCACGGCCACCCTCACGGCCTTCGCGGCCGCCTTCGCGCTCGCCACGGTCGCCACGGCGGGTCATCGCCGACGGCTCGTTCGACAGCGCGTCGACGCGCACGGTCATGTAGCGGATGATGTCTTCGTTGAGGCCAACCTGGCGCTCCAGCTCGGCCACGGCGGCGGCCGGGGCGTCGATGTTGAGCATCACGTAATGCGCCTTGCGGTTCTTGGCGATCCGATAGGCGAGGCCACGCAGGCCCCAATATTCGCTGTTTGCCACCGTGCCCTTGCCGTCGGCCAGGACCTTGGTGAAGCCTTCCGTCAGCGCTTCGACCTGAGCGGTTGTCAGGTCCTGCCGCGCGAGGAAGACATGCTCGTAGAACGGCATGTGTTTCTCTCCGTTGCCGATCGCTGGCGCCGCACCATGCGGAAACGCCCCTCCGGCTTGCTTCGCTTCCCCGCGCAAGGGCTGGCCCGGCACGGTGAAGCGGCGCCTATGGCCGAGGCGCGGCGGAAAGGCAAGTGATTCGCCCTTGCGACTGGCCCGCACAGCGGCGCGGCCACCGCCGCAGCCATGGGTGGATTCCGGTGCTGCCGGCATCCACCAGACGGGCATAGCCTGCCGTCTCGTCCCCAATGCTGCCCGCCGCCCGGGGCGCCGGGAACGGAGTTGCCCGCGATGTTCCTGTTGCCGCCCCTGCCCTATGCCTATGATGCGCTTGCCCCGGTGACATCGGCGCGAACGCTGCACCACCACCATGTCGAGCATCATGGCAGCTATGTGAAGGCCCTGAACGCCCTGCTCGAGACCGCGAACATCGCGCCCGACACGCTGGACGGGGTAATGGCCGCCGCCCGCCAGTCCGGCAACCGGGCGCTGTTCAACAATGCCGCCCAGGCCCGCAACCACAGCTTCTTCTGGGACGCGATGACCGACACACCCGGCACGCCGACCGGCGACCTGGCCGCAGCCATCACCGCGCAGATGGGCTCTCTGGCCGACCTGAAGACGGCGTTCGTGGCTGCCGGCGTGGCGCAGTTCGGATCGGGCTGGGTCTGGCTGGTCGCCGATGCCGAGGGCGGCCTGGCGATAACGGTGAGCCATGACGCGCAGGACTGGAAGGGCAAGACCGATGCCACGCCGCTGATCGTGTGCGACGTGTGGGAACATGCCTATTATCTCGATCACCAGGGCAATCGGGCGGGCTTTCTCGCGGCCTGGTTCGATGCGCTGCCCAACTGGGCCTTTGCTGGCCGGCAATATGCCGCGGCCCAGGGTTACGGCCCCAAATGGGAGCATCCCGACAGCAACGGCAACTGACCGAAAGGGCTCAGGGCGCCGGCAACATCCGCTCGCGAACCAACTCGATCAGCGTCGACAAGTCGGGAATGGCCGCGAAGTCCGCAGCGCTGATCAGCACGTCCAGCCGCCCGCCCTCCTCCACCGCCACCAGCGGCAGCGGCCAGTCGGCAGCGGCGGGAAAGGCGGCGCGGAAATCGGGGCGGTGGTGGAAGACCAGGTCCAAGCCCAGCCCGTCGAGAAACGCCCGCCATTCGCGCTTCATGGTCGCCAGCCCATAGGTGACGGCGCACAGTTGGCAGGGGTAGGTGGCCGGCGAGACGAGCTTGTGAATGCTGTCCATCACGCCGGCCACGATCCCGGCCTGGGCATTGTAGACGAGGACGAGGCGCTTCACCCGGCGGCGGAGAGCGCCGACTTGCCGCGCTTCACCATCAGCTTGTTGAGCGCGTTCACGTAGGCCCGGGCCGACGCCACCAGCGTGTCGGTATGGGCGCCGGTGCCGCGCACGCTGCGGCCGTTCTCGGCCAGCACCACGCTCACCTCGGCCTGGGCATCGGTGCCGGCGGTGACGGCATGGACCTGGTAGAGGTTCAGCACGGCATCATCGTGCGGCACCAGCTTGCGGATGGCGTTGAACAGCGCATCGACAGGGCCATTGCCGCGCGTTGCCGCCGTCACCTCTTCGCCGTCGATGGACAGCGTCAGGATCGCCCGCTGCGGGCCATTGCTGCCGCAATAGACCTCGACCTCGACGACCTGGATGCGGTCATGCCCGCGCAGCACCTCATCATCGACCAGCGCCACGATATCCTCGTCGAACACCTGCTTCTTGGCGTCGGCCAGGTCCTTGAAGCGCTTGAAGGCGTCACCGAACTCGTTGTCGCTGAGGTCATAGCCCATCTCGGCCAGCTTCGAGCGGAAGGCGGCGCGGCCGCTGTGCTTGCCCAGCACCAGGTTGGTGGCGCCCTGGCCCACGCTGTCCGGCGTCATGATCTCGTAGGTGGACGAGTCCTTCAGCATGCCATCCTGGTGGATGCCGCTTTCGTGCGCGAACGCATTGGCGCCGACGATGGCCTTGTTGGCCTGCACCTGCATGCCGGTGACGCCGCTGACCAACCGGCTGGCGCGGGTGATCTCCGTGCTGACGATCCCGGTCTGATACGGCATCACGTCGTGGCGCACCTTCAGCGCCATGGCGATTTCCTCCACCGCGGCATTGCCGGCACGCTCGCCGATGCCATTGACCGTGGCTTCCACCTGCCGCGCGCCGGCCATGATGGCAGAGAGCGTGTTGGCCACGGCGAGGCCCAGATCATTGTGACAATGGGTGGAAAAGATCGCCTGATCGGCGTTCGGCACGCGGGTGATCACGTCGCGGAACATGGCGCCATAGGTTTCCGGCGTCGCATAACCCACCGTGTCGGGCAGGTTGATGGTGGTGGCACCCGAGCGAATCGCCACTTCCACCGCCCGGCACAGGAAATCGGGATCAGAGCGCGTTGCGTCCTCCGCCGACCATTCGACATCCGGGCACAGGTTGCGGGCGAGACCGACGGAGAAGCGGATCGCCTCCAGTACCTCTTCCGGCGACTTGTTCAGTTTCACCTTCATGTGCAGCGGCGAGGTGGCGATGAAGGTGTGGATGCGCGGGTTGCGGGCGCCCTTCAACGCCGCCCAGGCGCGTTCGATGTCGGCCGCCCCGGCGCGCGCCAGGCTGGCGACGATGGCCTTGTCGCAGATGTTGGCGACCGCCTGCACGGCCTCGAAATCGCCTTCGCTGGCAATCGCGAAGCCGGCCTCGATGATGTCGACGCCCAGCGCTTCCAGTTGGGCTGCGACCTTCAGTTTTTCCTCGAGATTCATCGAGCAGCCGGGGGATTGTTCCCCGTCGCGCAAGGTGGTGTCAAAGATGCGGATACGGTTCTTGTCGATGCTGGTCATGGCTGTGCCTGTCTGAACGCTGGCCCGACGCTGCGGGCCTGTTGCCGGAGTGTCCAAGAAATCCCCTCAAGGCGTGAGGCCGAGGGAACGCGCCCAGCAGCCAGCATCACGCCCGAGGGCGTGTAAGTCGCAGCAGCGTGAGGGCCGGTTGGAAAGCCATGGCGGCTGCAATAACCCGAAGCGGTGGCCCAGCGCAAGCCAAAGCCATGCGCACAACACTTGCGCGCCGGCGGGATGCGGGGCTTGATGCGCGCCATGGCCGATGTCTTTGCCGCGATCGATATCGGGTCTGCTGTCCAGCAGGCGGTGACCCCGGTGTTCCTGCTGACGGCCATCGGCGGCATGCTCAACGTGATGGCCCACCGCCTGTCGCGCGTGGTTGACCGGGCACGCCACCTCGAAGCCCATGTCGGCAGCTACACCGCCGACCGGCGGCGGCTGGCGATCGATGACCTGGCGGTGCTGGCAAGGCGCATGGCGGCGGCCAACTGGGCGATCGCGCTGTGCACGCTGGCCGCGCTGCTGGTCTGCATGGTGGTGGCGCTCCTGTTCATCGAGCAGCTGATCGGCGGCACGCTGGACGAAGTGGTGGCCTGGTTGTTCATCGCCTCGACCATGCTGCTGACCGGCGGGCTGATGCTGTTCCTGTGGGAAGTGCAGCTGGCACTGAGGAGCGTGCGGGTGCGGGCGCAGGACCTGCTGGCGGAGCGCCGGCCTGCGGGTGAATAGCAGGGGAAGGGAACGGCAGAGAAGAAAGGGGCGTCGCGGCAAAGCCGCGCCGTCAGACGACACACGAAAAGGGCGGCCTGTCGGGGCCGCCCTTTTTGGTCGCTGGCCGATCTTGCCGGAGTCGGTGCGCGGCACGCGCGCTCGCCCGGCTGCGATCAGTTGCGTGCCTTGTCCACCAGCTTGTTCTTCGCGATCCACGGCATCATGCCGCGCAGCTTGGCGCCGGTTTCCTCGATCGGGTGGGCGTTCTGCAGCTTGCGGGCCGCCTTCAGCTCGGGGTTGCCAACGCGGTTGTCGAGGATGAAGCGCTGGACGAAGCGGCCCTGCTGGATATCGGCCAGCACGCGCTTCATCTCGGCCTTGGTCTCATCGGTGATGATGCGCGGGCCGGTGTGATAATCGCCATATTCGGCGGTGTTGCTGATCGAATAGCGCATGTTGGCGATGCCGCCTTCATACATCAGGTCAACGATCAGCTTCACTTCGTGCAGGCACTCGAAATAGGCCATTTCGGGCGCATAGCCGGCTTCCACCAGCGTTTCGAAGCCGGCCATGATGAGGTGAGAAAGCCCGCCGCACAGCACCGCCTGCTCGCCGAACAGGTCGGTCTCGCACTCTTCCTTGAACGTGGTCTCGATCACGCCCGAGCGCCCGCCGCCGATGGCCGAGGCATAGGAAAGCGCCACGTCGTGGGCGTTGCCGCTGGCATCCTGGTGGATGGCGATCAGGCAGGGCACGCCGCCGCCGCGCTGATACTCGCTGCGCACCGTGTGGCCGGGGCCCTTGGGCGCGATCATGAACACGTCGATATCGGCGCGCGGCTCGATCAGGCCGAAGTGCACGTTGAGGCCGTGGGCGAAGGCCAGCGCCGCGCCGGGCTTCATGTTGGCCGCCAGATCATCATTGTAGATGGCGGCCTGGTGCTCGTCGGGCGCCAGCACCATGATGACGTCGGCCCACTTCGCCGCATCGGCGTTGCTCAGCACCTTGAAGCCGGCGCCCTCCGCCTTCTTGGCGGTGGCCGAGCCGGGGCGCAGCGCGATGGCGACATCGGCCACGCCCGAGTCCCGCAGATTCTGGGCATGGGCATGGCCCTGGCTGCCATAGCCAACGATAGCGACCTTCTTGGCCTTGATCAGGCCGACATCGGCATCGGCATCATAGTAAACGCGCATGGGAAGAGCTTTCTGTGCAGTGAGTTTGAAAACGGGATGGCGTTAGACCGCCTCGGGTCCGCGGGCAATGGCCACGACCCCGGTGCGGGCGACCTCGACAAGGCCAACCTCCCGCATCAGGGCAATGAACTGGTTCACCTTCTCGGTGGAGCCCGACACTTCGAACACGAAGCTGGTGGTGCTGGTGTCCACCGGGCGGGCGCGGAAGATGTCGGCCAGCCGCAGCGCCTCCACCCGCTTGTCGCCGCTGCCAGCCACCTTCACCAGCGCCATCTCGCGCTCGACATGCGGGCCATGCTCGGTGAGGTCAATCACCCGGTGCACCGGCACCAGCCGTTCCAGCTGCGCCATGATCTGATCGATCACCGGCGGCGGCCCGCTGGTGACCACCGTGATGCGCGATACATCGTGATCGGCCGAGACGTCGGCGACCGTGAGGCTCTCGATATTGTAGCCGCGCGCCGAGAACAGGCCGACGATGCGGGCCAGCACGCCGGCCTCGTTGTCCACGATGATCGACAGCGTGTGCCGTTCGGAGGGGAGATGCTTCATGGCCTACACCAGCGCCTTCGCGTCATCATCGGCCGGCCCCACCTCGTCGGCGGCAGACAGGATCATGTCGGTGTGTGCCGCGCCCGAGGGGATCATCGGGAAGCAGTTGGCCAGCTTCGACACCCGGCAATCCACCAGCACCGGGCCCGAATGATCGAGCATGGCGGCGATGCCGTCATCCAGATTGTCCGGGCTGTCGATCACGATTCCCTTCCACCCATAGGCTTCGGCCAGCTTCACGAAATCGGGCAGGCTGTCGGAATAGGATTCGGAATAGCGGCTGCCGTGGTTCAGCTCCTGCCACTGGCGCACCATGCCCATATATTCGTTGTTGATGATGAAGATCTTCACCGGCAGGCGATACTGCACCGCCGTGCCCAGTTCCTGGATGTTCATCTGGATGCTGGCTTCACCGGCAATGTCGATCACCAGCGCGCTCGGGAAGGCCAGTTGCGCGCCGATAGCGGCGGGGAGGCCATAGCCCATCGTCCCCAGCCCGCCCGAGGTCAGCCACTTGTTCGGCTCGTGGAAGCCGAAATGCTGGGCCGCCCACATCTGGTGCTGGCCCACCTCGGTGGTGATGATCGGCTTCTTCGCCTTGGTCATTTCATAGAGACGCTGGATAGCCTTCTGCGGCAGCAGCGCCTCACCCTTCTGCTCGAAGCCGAAGCTGTTGCGGCTGCGCCAGCCGGCGATCTGCTCCCACCAGGCTGACTGGTCGGCGGGGCGATGCCCGCGCGACCGCCAGACCTTGAGCATGTCTTCCATCACGCTGCCGACATCGCCCTGGATGGCGAGATCAACGCGCACCGTCTTGTTGAAGCTGGACCTGTCGATATCGACATGGATCTTGCGGCTTTCGGGGCTGAACGCGTCCAGCCGCCCCGTCACGCGATCATCGAAGCGCGCGCCAAGGCAGACCATCAGGTCGCACCTGTTCATCGCCATGTTGGCTTCGTAGCTGCCGTGCATGCCCAGCATGCCGAGGAACTGCGGATGTTCGGCCGAGAAACAGCCCAGACCCATGAGCGTGGAGGTGACCGGCGCGCCGCAGGCCTTGGCCAGCTCGCGCAGCAGCTGGCTCGCCACCGGGCCGGAATTGATGATGCCGCCGCCAGTATAGAGGATCGGGCGTTCCGCGGCCGCCAGCATCTCCACCGCCGCCTCGATGCTGGCCAGATCGCCCTTCACCTGCGGCTTGTAGGTCTTGTGCGTGATCGTGCCCGGCTTGTCATAGCGGGCCTTCATGATCTGCACGTCCTTGGGGATGTCGATAACCACCGGGCCGGGGCGGCCGGAACGCGCGATGTGGAAGGCCTCGTGCAGCACGGGGCCCAGCTTCGCCGTCTCCTTCACCAGGTAATTGTGCTTGGAACAGTGGCGGGTGATGCCCACCGTGTCGCATTCCTGGAAGGCGTCGGTCCCGATGAGGTGCGTCGGCACCTGGCCGGTGAGCACCACCAGCGGGATCGAATCCATCAGCGCATCGGTGATGCCGGTCACCGCGTTGGTGGCGCCGGGGCCGGAGGTGACCAGCACCACGCCCACCTTGCCGCTGGCCCTGGCATAGCCTTCGGCCGCATGCACCGCCGCCTGTTCGTGGCGCACCAAAATGTGGCGGATGCGGTTCTGCTTGAACAGCTCGTCATAGATGGGCAGCACCGCGCCGCCCGGATAGCCAAAAATCACCTCGACCCCCAGATCGGTGAGGGCCTCGATGGTGATTTCGGCGCCGGTCTTTTCCGTGCCCATGGCGAAGTTCCAGTTCCTGTCCCATGCAGATGCGGCCGCAAGGCGGCGAAGCGCTGCTGTTATGGGAAAGAAATTGGCCGGTCAAGCGGCATCTGCGCAATTTTCATGCGCTTGGCTCGGTCAGGAGGTAACTTCCGGCAACCCCCGCGAGCGTGGACGGAATGCCATGGCCAACGCCAGCAGGCCGACGATGGCCGCGACCACCGCCGGCGGCACGGCGCCGGCATCGCGGCGGGCCACGGGCTGCGCGACGGGCATCGCATCGGCCCGTGTGAATGTGGCGGCGACAGGGGTGACCGCCGGTGTCAGGCAGGCCGCATCGGATGGCGCGCAACGGGCGCTGGCCGGCGCGGCAAG
>NZ_WMHO01000121.1 GCF_010994245.1 Sandarakinorhabdus rubra | reverse complement strand
CCGTGGGCGGCGTGATCGGCAACCAGGTGGCGCGGCGCGAGGACCGCACGGTGGCCACGGTGGCCGGCGCAGTGATTGGCGGCCTGGTTGGCCGCAGCATCGATCGCGGCCGCCGCGACTGCCGCAATGACTGGCGCTGACGCTGGCGCCGATCGCGAACGAGGGAGACGAGACATGACCATGAACCTGAAGATCACACTCGCCGGCGTGCTGCTGGCTGCCGGCGCCGCCACCCCGGCCCTGGCCGATGATTGGCGTGACCGCCAGCGCGCGAGCCCGCGCGAAGTGGAACGCAGCTGGGACCGGGTGCAGGAAGAGCGCCGCGACCTCTATCGCGCCCAGCGGCGCGGCGACTGGCGCGACGTGCGTGAAGAGCGCGGCGAACTGGCCCGTGCCGAGCGTGAATTCCGCCAGGACCGCGCCGATCTCTATCGCGCCGGCTGGGGCGGTGGCTGGGACGACGACGACCGTCGCCGCGGCCGCGGCCGCGACTGGGACGACGATGATCGCCGTGGCCGCAAGTGGGACAAGGATTGGGGCTGGCGTGGCGGGCCGGGCAACGGACGCGGCTGGGGCCCGGGTGGCCGCCCGGCCAACGACTGGACCTGGCGCCGCGACGGCTGGAACCGGCCGGGTTGGCACGCCGAGAATTTCTATGTTGACGATCGGCGCTATGCCCCGCGCGTCCTGGGCTACAATGATCCGGTCTGGCGCGGTTATGACAACCGCTATTATTGCCGGCGCAGCGATGGCACCACCGGTCTGATCATCGGCGGTCTCACCGGCGGCACGCTTGGCAACGTGCTGGCGCCGGGCGGATCGAAGGTGCTTGGCAGCATCATCGGTGGCACCCTGGGTGCGGTGATCGGCAACAGCATTGACCGCAATCGCGTGGTCTGCCGCTAACCACGCAACAGCCTCGAAGAAACTGATGGCGTTCATCGGAAAAACCCGATGGACGCCATCTGTTTTAAAGTTCTATATTATTTCGAGAAAAGGAGACATTCATGTCGAAGAAAAATTCCAAGGCTGAAACCCGCGAATCTGGGGCCCTCGATCTTGGTATCGCTGACGAACAGCGCCGGGCGATTGCCGATGGATTGTCGCGTCTGCTCGCCGATACATACACGCTGTATCTGAAGACCCACAACTTCCACTGGAACGTCACCGGGCCGCAGTTCAATTCCCTGCACCTGATGTTCGAAACCCAGTATACCGAGCTGGCGCTGGCGGTCGATCTGATTGCGGAGCGTATCCGGGCACTGGGTGAACCGGCGCCGGGCAGCTATTCGGCCTATGCCAAGCTATCGTCCATCGCGGAGGCGGACGGCGTGCCGGAGGCGGCCGAGATGGTTCGCATTCTCGCCGAGGACCAGCTGGCCGTGGTGCGCACAGCCCGCGCCGTGTTCCCGCTGGCCGATGCGGCGCACGATGAACCCACCGCCGATCTGCTCACCCAGCGCATGCAGGTCCACGAGAAGACCGCCTGGATGCTGCGCGCCAACCTCGGCTGAGGGCGCTAGGCCAAGGCGCTGGCGACCAGGCTGACGGTGAGCGCAATCACCGCGATGTTGAAGGCGAAAGCCAGCAACCCGTGCGCCAGCGCCAGCCGGCGGATGGAGCTGCTCGTGATCTCCACGTCGGAGACCTGGAAGGTCATGCCGATGGTGAAGGCGAAGTAGCAGAAATCCCAGAAGTCAGGATGGTCTGCCGGTTCCGGGAAGCGCAGGCCGCCCTTGCCGCCGCCCTCACCGTAGAAGATGTGCATGTAATGCAGGGCAAACAGGTTGTTCGCGAACAGCCATGCCATCGAAAGCGAGACGCCGGCCAGCAGCAGGACGCCGGAACCGCCCCGCCCGAGTTCGGATGCCACCCCGGTCAGCACCACGGCAACGATCAGCAGGGCGAAGATCCGCAACAGGGCATGGCCGGGTTCGGCCGCTGCTGCGCGCAGCAAGGCCGGCGTGGCCTTGCGCATCCGCCAGCCGAGTGTGGCCAGAAAGGCCAGCACCGCCATATCGAACGCCAGCAGCAGCGCGATATCGAGCCCCGTCCGCGGCCACAGCAGCGCCAGCAGGGGGAGCATCACGCCGGCAAAGGCGGCATAATGGGGAAAGCGCCGCAACGCGTTCATGCGCGGCGCGTGCCCGACAGCACGGCAAGGCCCAGCAGCGCGGAAACGAGACTGCCGCCGATGATGCCCAGCTTGGCCGCGGCCTCCTGGGCACTGCCGGCGCCAAAGGCCAGCGCGGCGATGAACAGGCTCATGGTGAAGCCAATCCCGCACAGGAGCGACAGGCCCCACAGCTGGCGCACACTGGCGTTGGCCGGCATGTCGACCACGTCCAGCTTTACTAGCGTGAGGATCGCGCCGAAGATGCCGATCTGCTTGCCGATCACCAGCCCGGCGGCGATGCCCAGCACCAGTGGATCCAGCGCCGTGGCCAGCGTCACGCCCGAAAGGCCGACGCCGGCGTTGGCGAAGCCGAACAGCGGCACAATGCCGAACGCCACCCAGGGCGCGATGCCATGCTCCACGCGCAGCAGCGGGCAGCTGCGATCCTCCGGCGTGCCTGGCGTCGTGTGGATGGGCAGGGCCATCGCAGTGATCACGCCGGCCAGCGTGGCGTGGATGCCCGACGCGTGGATGGTCAGCCACAGCATCGCCCCCAGCAGCAGATAGGGCCACAGCAGTTGCACCCGGCGCCGCGACAGCAGGGCAAGACCGGCAGTGATCGCCAGCGAGGCCAGCAGCGCCGGCATCGCCAGATCCTGCGTGTAGAAGAGGGCGATCACCAGGATCGCGCCAAGGTCATCGATCACCGCGATCGCGGTCAGGAGCAATTTCAGGCTGGCCGGCACCCGGTCGCCCAGCAGGGTGAGCACACCCAGCGCAAAGGCAATGTCGGTGGCGGTGGGGACAGCCCAGCCCTTCAGATTGGGGCCCGCCTCAAGGTTGCAGGCGACATAGACCAGCGCCGGCACCAGCATGCCCGCGGCGGCAGCCACGCCCGGCAGGATGCGCCGCGGCCAGCTCGACATCTGGCCATCCAGCAGCTCGCGCTTGATCTCGCAGCCAACCAGCAGGAAGAACAATGCCATCAGCCCGTCGTTGATCCACTCCAGGAGGTTGAGCGGGCCGATCTCGAGGTGCAGCAGCGCCTCATAATCGGCGGCCAACGCACTGTTGGCGGCCAGCATCGCCAGCGCCGCCGACACCATCAGCAGCTGGCCGCCTGCCGCCTGGCCGGCGAGGAACTGACGGATCATCGTCAACCGCAGGGGAGGCAGGGGCACGCGCATCACACCCCACTTAACAACCGGGGGAGGAAGGTCCAAGCAATAGCGCCGGCAACCCGATGACGCCGGGCGTCAGCGGCGCGCGGCGTAGTTGGCCTCGACCCAGTCGCGATAGCTGCCGTCCATCACCGCCCGCCACCACGGCTCGTTGGCGAGATACCAGGCCAGCGTGGCGGCAAAGCCTTCGGCAAAGCCGCGCGCCGGGGCATAGCCCAGTTCGGCGCGCGCCTTTGTTTCATCGATGGCATAGCGGCGGTCGTGGCCGGGCCGGTCGGCAACGAAGCGCTTCAGGCTGGCGGTGGGCAGGCCTTGCGCGGCCGGCGCATCCGGAAAGCGCCGGGCGAGGTCCGCATCGGTGGCAAAGGCGGCATCGACTGCGGCGCACAGCGTGTCGATCACCGCCAGGTTGGGCAGCTCGGAGCCGCCACCGATGTTGTAGGTCTCGCCGACACGGCCGCGTTCCAGGCAGGCGGCGATCCCCCGGCAATGATCCTCGACATGCAGCCAGTCGCGCACCTGTTGGCCGTCGCCATAGATGGGCAGCGGTCGGCCATGCAGGGCATTGATCAGGAACAGCGGGATCAGTTTTTCCGGGAACTGGTAGGGGCCATAATTGTTGGAACAGTTGCTGGTGGTCGTCTGCAGGCCATAGCTGTGGTGCCAGGCGCGCACGAGATGGTCGCTCGCCGCCTTGCTGGCCGAATAGGGACTGTTGGGGGCATAGGGCGTGGTTTCCGTGAAGGCCGGATCACCGGGGCCGAGACTGCCATAGACCTCGTCGGTCGAAACATGGTGGAAGCGGTGCGGTTGGCCGCTACCTGCCAGCCAGACGGCGCGCGCTGCGGTGAGCAGCGACAATGTGCCGATCACGTTGGTGTCGATGAACTCCGCCGGGCCATGCAGAGAGCGGTCTACATGGCTTTCGGCAGCGAAGTGCACGATCGTGTCGATGGCGCCATCGTGCAGCAGGCGTTCGACCAGTGCCGTGTCGCGGATGTCGCCGTGGACGAAGTCGACGCCATCCACCCCGGCGAGGCTGGCGCGGTTGCCGGCGTAGGTCAGGGCATCGAGCACGGTGATGGCATCATCGGGCCGGTGGCGGCGCCAGAAGCGCACGAAGTTGGCGCCGATGAAGCCGGCGCCGCCGGTGACCAGCAGATGGCTCATCACCGCATCTCCTTCAGGCATTCCACCAGTTCGTGACGCCAGTGGCGGGCCGGGCCTGTCAGCGCCCATGTTGCCGTCTTGTCGAGTACGCCAAAGGCTGGGCGCCGGGCCGGGGTGGGATAATCATCGGTGGTGATGGGGATCACCGGCACGGCGCGCGCCAGCAGCCCCAGATGCAGCGCCTCGTCGTGGATGGCGACGGCAAAATCATACCAGCTGGCAATGCCGGCGTCGGTCCAGTGGAAGATGCCGTTGTGGGCTTTGAGGGCCCAGATGGCCCGCGCCAGGCTTCTGGCGTGGGTGGGCGTGCCGATCTGGTCGGCCACCACCCGCACCTCGGCACGCTCGCGCATCAGGCGCAGCATGGTGGCCACGAAATTGTTGCCGGCCGCCGCATAGACCCAGGCGGTGCGCAGGATCAGCGGCGCCGGGTGATGGGCGCGCGCCGCCACCTCGCCGGCCAGCTTGGTGCGGCCATAGGCGCTGGCCGGGGCGGGCCGGGCGTCGGGCGCATAGGGGCGGCCGGCGTTGCCATCGAAGACATAGTCGGTGGAGACCTGCACGAACCGCGCACCGGCAGCGGCGGCGGCAGCGGCGAGATGGCCAACCGCGACGGCGTTGACCTGCAACGCGGCGGCCTCCTCGGCTTCGGCCTTGTCCACAGCCGTCCAGGCCGCGGCGTTGATGACGAGGTCTGGCGCGGCAGCGGCCACCACGGCCGCCATGTGGGCCGCATCACAAATGTCGAACTCTGCCTCCGGTGGCGCCACCAGGGTGACGCCGGCCGGCACGGTTGCGGCGAGCGCGCGGCCCAACTGCCCGCCGCTGCCGGCAACCAGCACCCTCATGCGAAGACCTCCGCATCATGAAGGCGCGGCGCCGCTGCATCCTTGGCCGACAGGATTGGCGCCACCCCGGCATCGGGCCAGTCGATGCCGATGTCGGGATCGTTCCAGCATATGCTGCGGTCGCTGGGCGGGTCATAGAGGCTGGTGCATTTGTAGAGGAAATCGGCGCTGTCGGAGAGCACCAGGAAGCCGTGCGCGAAGCCGGGCGGGATATAGAGCATGCGGTGGTTGTCGCCGCTCAGTTCCACGCCCACCCAGCGGCCGAAGTGCGGTGAGGACCGGCGGATGTCGACGGCGACATCGAACACGGCGCCCTGCGTCACGCGCACCAGCTTGCCCTGCGGTTGACGGAGTTGATAGTGCAGCCCGCGCAGCACGCCGCGCGCCGACCGGCTGTGATTGTCCTGCACGAAATCGAGATCCAGCCCTGCCTCGGCAAAGCTGCGGCGGTTCCAGCTTTCAAGGAAGAAGCCGCGCGCATCACCAAACACGCGCGGTTCGATCAGCAGCACGCCGGGCAGGGCGGTCGCAGTTATAGTCATGCTGGCAGCACGGCCATCAGGCCTTGCGGCGCAGCATGCGGTACAGCGCCGGCGGCAGCCAGTCGTTGAGAAAATGCCGGAAGCCGATCTTCCAGTCCGTGCGATCGTTGCTGCCGGGCCGTGGTTTGAAGGCCGTGGTGCGATTTGGAACGGCGTCCAGCCCATCGGTAGCAGCGGTGTAGTAATAGAGTGCAACCGAACGGCGCGCCCGGTCGGGCGGGCAACTCACCGGATCTGGTACACCGTGAAAACTGTCGAGATCGGTATTGAACACCACGGCACGGCCCAGTTTCGGCAACACCTTGTGCGCGCACCGGCTCATGTCGCGTTCCCACAGTTCCAGCGCGCCATTCCAGCCTTCGTCCCAATCATCGTTAAGGTATATCAGCAGGTTGATACGGCGCAGCACGTTCATCTGGCTGTGAATATTGAAATCGGCATGCACACCAAGATGCCCGCCGGCACGGGTTTCATGCAGGCCGCCACCCGTGAAATGTGGATCAACGATCAACTTCTCGATGCCGGTCAGCCCTTCCAGAAATGCCACCATCGGGGCCGAAATGGTCTCCGCCAGAAAATTGCGGATCTGCACGGCTTCAAGATCGACGGGCTGCCACTCGAACTTCAGCCGTTCCTGGTCGCGGTTATACCCGGGTTTGACGGGCTTTTCCGGCCAATGCGCGACCAAGCCACGCAGCAGATCAGCATCTATGAAATCATCCAGCACGATATGTGGAAACGGTTGGGCTGCTTGATATTGCGCGCGCAAGGCAAGGCCCGCGTCCCGCGCACGCGCCATGTCAATCCGGAAGGCATTGCTGTTACGGTCGAGGATCTGGGTTTCAATGATCGGCATGGTACTGCACCGGTCCCCCACCCTGGCTGAGTTGCGCCAGTAAATACTCACCGTAGCCCGATTTGCGCAAGGGTTCGGCAAGGCGCGCCAGCGCCTCGCCGGAAATGAACCCCTTGCGCCAGGCGATCTCTTCAGGGCAGCAGATCTTCAGGCCCTGGCGCTCCTCGACAATGCGGACATAGAGCGCGGCATCGAGCAGCGCGCCGTGGGTGCCGGTGTCGAGCCAGGCAAAGCCGCGGCCCATCAGCTCGACATTCAGCTTGCCGGCCTCCAGATAGCGGCGGTTGAGATCGGTGATCTCCAGCTCGCCGCGCGCCGAGGGCTTGAGGTCACGGGCCAGCGCCACCGCATCGCCGTCATAGAAATAGAGGCCGGTGACGGCATAGTTGCTCTTCGGGCTTGCCGGCTTTTCCTCGATCGTCTCGGCGCGGCCATCGGCGCCGAACGACACCACGCCATAGGCGCCCGGGTCCTTGACGTAATAGCCGAACACGGTGGCGCCGTCGGTCCGGGCCGAGGCGCGCGCCAGCAGTTCCGGCAGGCCGTGGCCGTGGAAGATATTGTCCCCCAGGATCAGCACCGACGGGTCGTTCCCCACGAAGTCGGCGCCGATATGATAGGCCTGCGCCAGCCCTTCCGGCCGCGGCTGGCTGGCATAGCGGATGGAGATCCCCCATTGGCTGCCATCGCCCAGCAGCCCGGCAAAGGCCTCGCTGTCCTGTGGGGTGGTGATGATCAGGATCTCGGTGATGCCGGCCAGCAGCAGCACCGACAGCGGATAATAGATCATCGGCTTGTCATAGACCGGCATCAGCTGCTTGGAGACCGGCCGCGTCAGTGGATAGAGCCGGGTTCCCGAGCCGCCTGCCAGGATGATGCCCCTCCTGTTCATCTCACGTCTCTTCATGCCGTCCCCCGGATGAAGCGCCGCAGCAGCCCGCCAAAGCTTTTCAGCTTGGCTGCCAAGGGCTCGCGCCGTGACGCTTCGGCCACGCCCAGCCCCAGATAGCGCGGGACCGGCCGGCCGGCCACCCGCATGGCCCACAGGCGTGATGCCACCTGCTGCTTGCGCCGCGCCTGGTGCGGCTGCATGGCGATGATGCCGGCCACCGGCGCCTCTGCCACCACCACGCGGCCGGCA
>NZ_WMHO01000120.1 GCF_010994245.1 Sandarakinorhabdus rubra | reverse complement strand
GCCCGGCTGGGCAATGGTGGCCGCGGTCTGATGCCGGCCGGCCGCCCGCATGCCGGGGTGCGGACACGCGGGGTGAGCGTGTCGATGAGCGGTTGGCAATCGCGCGGCCTGTTCGGCAGCGGCGCGGCCGATGCCTTCCCGCCGCGCGGTCTCACCGGCTACAGTGTCTCTTCCAGCACGCCCGGCGCCATGCTGGCGCTCACCGCCGATCAGGCCTTCACCGGCTTTGGCGTGTGCGTCGCTGCCGGGCCGCAGGGTCCGCGCCTTGCCCTCACGCTGGGCGGCGAACGGCAGGAGCTGGATTTCACCGTCGAGGTCGAGGCGCCGGATTGCCGGCGGTTCCGCCTCACCGCGCCAGCCGACACCGCCCGGCTCGATCTGCTGGCCGGCCAGGCGGTCGTCACCGGCTGGTGGCTGGAGCGGCCGGCCGGGGTCATCGTCTCCAACCTCGGAGTGCCGGGCTCGCAATTGCAGTTCCTGGGCCGGGCCGATACGGCCACCATCGCCGCGCAGTTGAAGGCGCTGCCGCCCGATCTCATCATCCTGGCCTTTGGCACCAACGAAGGTTTCGCACCCGCCGTGGACGCCGTGCAACTGGAGAGCCAGATCAGGGAACAGGTGGCACGGCTGCGTGGCCTTGCCGGGCCGGTGCCGATGCTGATGCTGGGGCCGCCCGATGCCGCCAGCCGCAACCGTGCACTGGCCGCCAACGCCCCGGGCGAAGCCACGGACTGCAACCCCACCATCCGTTCCAGCCCGGGCCGTCTGCCGGTCGACGGCTTCGACATCCCGCTGTGGAATGATGCAGACGGCAACCTTGCGCCCGATCCGGTGATGCTGGCTGGCCCGGCCCCGCGCGCCGTGCGCCGCGGCCTGCCGCTGTTCGTGCCGCCGGGCCTGGCTGTGGTGCAACAGGTGCAGCGCCGCGTCGCCGGCGATCTGGGCATTGCCTTCTGGGACTGGCGGGCGCGGCAGGGCGGCGCGTGTGCGGCCATCCGCTGGATGCAGGACGGGCTGATGGGCCCGGATTTCATCCATTATTCCCCGGCTGGCGGGGCCGAGGTGGCGCGGCTGCTGCTGGCCGATCTGGATGCGGCGCGCACGCCGGCGGCAGTGCCCTGATGCTGTTCCCCACGCTCGATTTCGCGCTGTTCTTCCTGCCCGTGCTCGTCCTCGTCTGGACGGTGGGGCAGGCCAGCAACGAATGGCGCAAGATCATCCTGCTGCTCGCCAGCTGGATCTTCTATGGCGCGTGGGACTGGCGCTTCGTGGCGCTGCTGATCGCCTCGGCGGCGATCAACTGGAGCCTGGCGCAGCGCGTCCACGCCCGCGCCGAAGCGGGTGAGAGCGTCCAGCCGTGGCTCGGGCTGGGCGTTGCCGCCAACCTCGCCATCCTCGGCTTCTTCAAATATTTCGGATTCTTCCTGGCCGAACTGGCCCCGATCCTCACCGCTGCCGGCTTCGGCCGCGACCTGCCGCTCATCGAGATCATCCTGCCCGTCGGCATCAGCTTCTTCACCTTCCAGGGCATGAGCTATCTGATCGACATCGCGCGGCGCCAGACGCAGCCGGCGAGCTTCCTCGATCTCACCTTGCTGATGAGCTTCTTTCCGCACCTTGTCGCCGGGCCGATCGTGCGCGCCAGCCACCTGGTGCCGCAGTTCGCCGCCGTGCCGCGGCTCACGCGCACCATGGTCAGCGCCTCGCTGATCCTTATCGTCTGGGGCCTGTTCAAGAAGGCGGTGATCGCCAGCGAGCTCGCGACGGGCCTGGTGGACACGGCGTTTCGCGATCCCGCCGCGCTGTCGGGCCTGGATCTGCTCGCCGGGGCCTATGGCTATGCGGTGCAGATCTATTGCGATTTTTCCGCCTATTCCGACATGGCGGTGGGGATCGCCGGCCTCATGGGCTACCGCTTCCCGCGCAATTTCGATCAGCCCTATCGTGCCGCCTCGCTGCAGGATTTCTGGCGCCGCTGGCACATCTCGCTGTCGAGCTGGCTGAGGGACTATCTCTACATCAGCCTGGGCGGCAATCGGGGCGGCGTGTGGTTCGTCTGCCGCAACCTGATGCTCACCATGCTCTTGGGCGGCTTCTGGCACGGCGCCAAGTGGACCTTCCTGATCTGGGGCGGCCTGCATGGCCTGGTGCTGGCCATCGAACGGCTGTGGCGGGAATGGCGGCCATCGGCGGCACCGTTTCTGCCCCGCCCGCTGGCCATCCTGTTCATCTTCCACATCGTGCTGGCCGGCTGGATCTTCTTCCGGGCCGACACGCTGGCCGGCGCGCTGGCCTATTTTGCCGAGATGGCGGCGATGCGCCCCGGGATCACGCTGACGACGCCACTGATGGCCGGGCTGATCGGGCTGGGGATGGCCATCCATTTCGCGCCGCCGGCGCTGCTGCCGGTGCTGGCCCGGCGGGTCGCGGCCTGGCCGGCGCCGCTCACCGGCATTGCCGTCGGCCTCGCCATCCTCGCCATCGACACGATGCGGGGCGACGGCATCGCCGCCTTCATCTATTACCAGTTCTGAGGACGCCCATGGCCGACGCCTTCGATTCGCCCATCGACATCGACGATCAGCCGTCGCCGACGGCGCTGGGCGGCCGGGCCCAGGTGGCGACCAGTGTCGGCATCGCGGCTGTCCTGCTGCTGCTGCTGAACGCCCACGCGTTGGCGCTGTGGGCTGATGGACTGAAGCCGGGGCCGCGCACCGCCGGCATCTATGCCGCCGCGCAGGGGCTCAGCAGCCGCACTGCGGCGCGAGGGCTTGATGCGCCGCGCGCCACGCTCCGCGCCGGGTGGCAGCGGCTGCAGGCAGCCGATTGGCCGGATCAGCGGTAGAAGTCGTGATCCTCGACGCTCGCGACGCGCGTGCGGGTGCGGAAAAAGCCGTTCAGGCTGGCCCAGTTGGCATGGAAGAACAGCGCCCCGTTGCTGTGATCGCGGGCCTCGCCGGCCAGCACGGCGCGGGCGACGTCTACGGCGCGTGACCAGCTGCTGCTGTCGCGGTCCGGATGATAGCGGTTCAGGCGGAAGAATTGCCCGGGCTGGTTGGCCACGGCGCACACGTCCTTGCCAAAACCCTTGTTGACCCGGTTGACGAGCACCTGGGCCACGGCGATCTGGCCCTTCAGCGGCTGGTTGGCGGCTTCGTGATGCACCACCTTCGCAACACATTCGACATGGCGCTGATTGGGCCCGGTCTCGGCCAGGGTCTTGGCTTCCTGTCCGGCCTCTGCCGTGCTTTCAGGACTTTCGGCCAGCACCGCCTGCTGCTGCGCAAGCGCTGCGGTGGTCTGGCTGTTCAGGGTCTCCGCCCCGACGCTGGCACTCAGTTGGCCCATGCCCAGGGCCAGGGTAAGAACCGCCGCAGCGGCCAGCATCTGATGACGCGGCTTCAGGGTCACATTTCGTGCCAAACCTGCGCTCCTGCGGCGATCGGCAGCCAGACACATTGCGCCAGCGCGACAGGGACGACCTGCGGGGGACAGCCAGATACGCCGGCCAGGCCCTCGCCAATTTCGTGACCGGGCCGTTAAGATGAGCGTCGCGCCGGGTCAATCCCCAAGCAGTTAACAGGCGATGAATCGACCGGCGGGGACGGTGAGACGAGCCGGTTTCAGGCGCTGGCGACGGCGCCGGACTGGCATTTCATGCACAGTATGCGGTTGCCAAAGCGCTCCGCGTTCTTCTCGCAGAATGTCTTGACGCCGCTGGATACTGGCGCCGGGCAGGCCTCGCAGGTTCCAACGGGTGCCCTTGCCTTTTTCTGCGGGGCGGAAGGGGGCGCCGCCGGTCCCGCCTTGGCCGGTGCCGAACGCAGCTCCACCACGTTGGCGGCGCGTGGTGGTGGCTGAAAGCGCACGGCAGGCTCTGAAACCTGTTGTGCCGGCTGCCGCAGGCGGACGTCCAGAAAGCGGCGTTCCCAGTCATATTCGATGGGCTGATGCTGGGCCACCAGTTGCCGGCCAATGTCCTCCAGCGTGTCCGGGCTGACAACCTTGGCCAGATCGAACGGATTGCCGCGCTCCGACATGCTCTCAACATGGCTGAACATAAGGTCGGTGCGGATCAGGCTCTCGATGCCTGGCACGGCGGTCTTTGGCCGCGAAATGCGGCCTTCGGCAATCAGCACCAAATTGTGTAGCCGGGGCTTGAGCGCGAAGCCAAGCCGCCGGGGCAGCGCAATCGCGCCGCTGTCCAACAGCCGTTGCAGCATCTTTACGTGGCGGCGATTCTGCTCGATCGGGGAATCTATGGCCACAGGGATGCGGCCATTGCGGAAGGTGAGGCACTCGCCGTTTTCGAGCACCTTGATGCCGCTGGCCAGCCGCTTGCTTTCCAGCACCCAGAAGTCGAGGCAGCGGCCCAGCAGCAAGTGATCGATCTGCGCGGTCATGCCAGCCACCTCGATCCGTAGATCGTGGATCACCATCCAGTTGCGGTTGTGGCCGTAATGGGTGTCTAGCTCAAAGGCGGCCTTGCCCTCACTCAAGTCGCCCTTGATGATGGCGTCTATCTGATCGCGCAGGCGCTGGATATCATGCCGGGTGGCAGCCGGATGCGCCATCAGGCGCTCCAGCGCGGCAATGCTGGCATTGCGATCTTCGCGGGGTTTCAGAATCATGCACGCAACCTGACAGGCGAATCACTTGGGCATTACCTGCCCACGATTTCCATCAGGCCATGATTCTCTTTAGATTTGGTTGGCGCAGCTGCGCTTTACCCGTCCAGCAGCGCCTTCAGCCGGTCGTTGACCACGCCGGGGGCGGCCTTGCCGGCCATCGCCCGCATCACCTGGCCGACGAAGAAGCCGAACAGCTTGTCCTTGCCGCCGCGATATTCGGCCACCTTGTCGGGGTTGGCATCCAGAACGGCCTGGATGGCGGCATCGATGGCGCCGGTGTCCGACACCTGCCTGAGCCCGCGCGCCTCGACGATGGCGCCGGCGGTCTCGCCGGTCTCCAGCATGGCCTCGAACACCTGTTTCACCAGCGGGCCGGACAGCGTGCCATCGGCGCCCAGCGCGATCAGTTCGGCCAGCGCATCCGGCGTCACCGGGCTGTCTGTGATGTCCTTGCCGAGCTTCTTGAGGGCGCCGAACAGGTCGGTCGACACGAAATTGGCGACCCGGCTGGCCACCTCCGTCTCCGGCTTGGCCAAGCGACGGGCGGTGGCGGCGAGCGCCGTCTCGAACCAGTCGGCGGTGTCCTTTTCCGCCGTCAGCACGCCGGCCAAATAGGGGGAAAGGCCGAGCGACGTTTCATAGCGGCCGCGCTTGGCCGCCGGCAGTTCGGGAAGCGACGCGCGGCACTGGTCGATGAAGGCATCGTCGAACACCAGGGGCAGCAGGTCCGGATCGGGGAAATAGCGATAATCGTGCGCGTCTTCCTTGCCGCGCATCGACCGTGTGGTGCCCGTGCCGGGATCGAACAGCCGTGTTTCCTGCACCACAGCGCCGCCGGCCTCGATCAGGTCCACCTGGCGCCGGGCCTCGTGCTCCACGGCCTGCATGATGAACCTGACACTGTTCACGTTCTTCGTCTCGGTGCGGGTGCCGAAGGACTGCCCGGGCTTGCGCACCGACACGTTGACATCGGCGCGCATCGAGCCTTCGTCCATGTTGCCGTCACAGCTGCCGACATAGCGCAGCAACTGGCGCAAGGCCGCCACATAGGCGCCGGCTTCGGCGGGCGAGCGGATGTCGGGCCGCGAGACAATCTCCATCAGCGCGCAGCCGGAGCGGTTGAGATCGACGTAGGACATGGTGGGGTGCAGATCATGCACCGACTTGCCGGCATCCTGTTCGAGGTGGATACGCTCGATCCCGATGGTCTTCGTCGTGCCGTCGTCGAGCGTGATCTCCAGCCGGCCCTCGCCGACGATCGGGTGATAGAGCTGGCTGATCTGGTACCCCTGCGGCAGATCGGGGTAGAAATAATTCTTCCGGTCAAAGCGCGACCATTTGTTGATCTGCGCATCGATGGCGAGGCCGGTGCGCACGGCCTGGCGCACGCATTCGCCATTGATCACCGGCAGCATGCCTGGCATCGCGGCATCCACCAGGCTGACCTGGGCGTTTGGCTCGGCGCCGAACGCGGTGCTGGCGCCCGAGAACAGCTTGGCGTTGGCGGTGACCTGGGCGTGCACCTCCAGGCCCACCACGATCTCCCAATCGCCGGTGGCGCCCTTGACCGTGTAAGCGCCGGCTGCGGTTGCTGCGTCCGTCATGGCGCTGGCTATGGCCAGTGTGCTGCCGCTTGGCAAGACGCTGATCGGCACCGCTGCAAGACCACGCACTTGCAGGGCTTTACCTTGACTGTCATACCCCCGCTTGGCTCACGCCGGCGTCGCCTTGTCGCCGGCGTCGGGGCGGTGGTCTGGCGTCGGGAAGGGAGAAGCAGTGCAAGTGCCGGACGGCATCGACACCGCTGAGCGCATGGCGCTGCCGGCCCGGCACAGTGGTTCGCGGCTGCTGCTGCCGGGGGCGCTGTTGGCCGGGTTGCTGCCGGCGGCGGTCACGCCGGTCCTGCCGATGATCGATCTCTACAATCACGTGGTGCGCTACAAGGTGCTGGCCCGGCTGGGGGACGATCCACTGCTGGGTGCCAACTATGCCGCCAACTGGGCGCTTCTGCCCAATATCGGCCTCGACGTGCTGGCCGTGATGCTGCTGCAGCTGGTGCCGGTGCTGTGGCTGCCGCATCTGCTGGTGCTGCTCATCCTGACGACGCTGTTTGCCGGCGTGGTGGCCTTCAATCGGGCCGTGACCGGCGCGCCGCAGTGGCTGTCGGTGCTGTTGCTGCTGCCGCTCCTGTATAGCTGGGTGCTGAACTGGGGCTTTGCCAATTTCCTCTTCGGCCTCGGGCTGGCGTTCCTGGCCGCCGCCGCGTGGGCGCACTGGCGGGATCGGCCGGGGCTGCGGCTGGCGGTGGCGGTGCCGGCCGCGATCCTCATCTACCTGTGTCACGGAGTGGCCTTCGCGCTCTATGGCCTGCTCATCGCCGCGCTAGAACTTGGCTGGTGGTGGCAACACCCGAACCGCGCCCCGACGGCGCTGGCCACCGCGCTGGGCCGCTGCCTTGTCCAGGCCATCGCGCCCGTCCTGATGTTCCTGTCGTCGCGCACGGTGGCGGCTGAGGGCGGACTGTCGAACGCCGATGAAGCGACGGCGCGCCTGTGGCGGGAGGGCGCGCTCGCGGACCGGCTGCTCGAACTGGCCGGCCACCGCCTTGAAGCCATCGTTCGCGTGGCCGAAGGGCCGGGCCTTTGGGCAGACCTCCTGTGGTCCGCCGCGGTGGCGGCGCTGATCGTCTGGCTGTGGCGCGGGCGCCTGATCAGCCTCGCGGCCGCCGCCTGGCCAGCGGTCATCGTCGGCGGGCTGCTGGTGCTGCTGTGCCCGCCCACGCTGTTCGGCATCGGCTATGTTGCCGATCGCATGCCCTTGTTCCTGGCCCTCGTGCTGGTTGGCAGCCTGCAGGCCGCGCTGGCGCTCACGCTGCGCCACCCGGCAGTGCTGGGCCTTGTCGCGCTGGTGGCGCTGCGGCTGGTGTCGGTCACGCTGGCCTGGCAGGGCACGGCGCGCGACCTGGCGGATCTCGATCGCGCGGCGGCGGCACTGCCGGCCGGCCAGCTGGTCAGCGTGGTGCGTCCGGAAGAAGGGCCGCACCCCGACATGCCACGCCGCTGCGAGATGTATCTGCATGTGCTGGCCTTGCGGCACGGCCAGGTGGTGCCGCTGTTTGCCGGCGCCACGGCCCAGCCGATCGCGCTCACCGGCCGCCTCGCTGCGGCGCGAGCGCGGGCCGGGCCGGCGATGCAGCAGTTGCGCGCGGCCGGCCCCAGAACCGGCGGTACCGGCAGCGAGGCCGACCGCCAGGCGCGGGTGGCCG